>CAYHXK010000148.1:0-6591 GCA_964360125.1 uncultured Sterolibacterium sp. | reverse complement strand
CGTCCCCGGGGGGGGGCGCGCCGGCTGACGGCGGGGGGGGGGGGGGGGGGGCACAACAACACCCAGCGCCGGCGCCTGAACAAACAAGCTGAGCGCAGCGAGCCGACATAGCCTTTGTCCGGGCTGGGGCGCAAGACATAACCGACCATTACCCGAACCCGAAGGGCGCGCAGCGGTAGGCCACCAAGCCGAGCCAGCGCAGCGACTGGCCTACTTTGGGTAATGCGCGGTTATGTTCAATCGCTTGCGATTTACCCCTGCCCGGCTGGGTAACCACCGCGCCACGCGCGCTGACCAAGCATAGCTCTTGACTGGCAATCCCGCGCAGCGGGTTTGCATGAGGGGTGTGCGACCTGCGGAATGGAGCAGGAATGAGGTGGGGCGTGGCCGGGTGTTTGGCCGCGTTAGCCGCCGAATGGATGCGCAATGCAGTAGGTGGCACGGTCTTGACCTTGCGAGCGATAAGCACCCGGCATCGTAGCCGTCCGCTTCACCACAGGTAAGCGGCGGCGGGCCACGAAGTGCAGAATGTCCAGGAGCGGGTGTTGCCCCTAGGTGTAGCCGGTGGAGCCGTGGGCGGCTTTATCGCCGGCGGCGCAGGCGGCGGGCGACACGTGACCGCGCTGACGAGAGTGAAAAACTTCGATGGCGGTGACGCTGTTAACGGGTAAGTTGTTGTTGCTCAGGATTGTGCCGTTTCGGAGAACGCCGAGACTCGATGAATTCCAACAGTTGATCATGATCGAGCATCGATCTCTCCGAGGGTGGCAAACCCGTCGTAATGTAAATCGTGTTATTGCTACCCTGCGTCGGGCATGCGCTGTAGCTGAGTTGGCCATTGTGCATGGCCGTCATCAAGACCGTCGTAGCCAGTTCGGCATCGTAGCTGAGCGCCTGGCAAATCATGTGTAGAGCTTCAACGAAGGAAATCGACATGACTCAGCGAGGGCGTGGCCCGGTTTGCAGGCCGTCTGCCCGTAGAATTGTCGCCATGCTCTCGGCCAGGCGGACCGAAACCCCTTGCCGTACCAGCCAGTCCTTCACCTCTTGATTGGTTGGTGCCGTCGCCGGAGTAGCAGGGGCATACGTACTCCACCATTCCTTGGCGGCGGACGCCATCTTGCAAAGTAGTTCGGTTTCATAATCGCCCCACGGCCATTCGGTTACGGGCTGTGGAGCAGTTCGGTTCGGGATGTTGTGGGGCAACTGCTTGGCAGCGCACCAGACAACGAAATCGGCAGTTTTTATCCTGGTGTGGTTTTCGTCAATACGTTCATGCTTGTCGTAGTTCAACGCGATAGTTCTGAGCGCCCCGGCACGAATGGAGCTGCGAAGCGCCTCAATCCGAAGCAGGAAGCCATCGGGCAATTCATCAAGCGTTACTGGCTCGCCAGCAACCTCAAGATATTCGCCGAGAGAGAACGGTTCGATGCCGAAGGTCAGAAGCGCAGCATCGACGAGGCTGAGATCATCCGTCTCGCCCCAAAAGCTGCTCCTGACTGGATTTTGATTGGCGAAGTCTGTCATGGCCCGGCAAACGGGTTCTTCACCGTCAACCGGCCCTCGAACACCTGCCCGTCCTGCATGTCTTCGGAATACAGCGTGTCGCACCCGGCGACCAGCGCCGCCGCGATAATGACCGAATCCCAATGGCCGATCTGGTAGCGTTCGCCCAGCGCCATGGCCTGCTCGGTAATCTCCGCCGTGACCGCGATGACATCGCAGCCTTGCATCAGGGCGCGAGCCAACTCGTAAGCGCTTGGGCGGCCCAACTGGCGCTTGACCAGCAACACATTCAGAAATTCGTTGACGACCTGAGTGCTGATGATCGGGCTGCGATGCATCACCGCCAGCGCCCGCTGGCGCTTCGGTTCATCAGCCTCGACCGCGTAGATTGCGACGTTGGTGTCAGCGAAGAACTTTGCGGTCATAGCAATCTTCGCGGTTGAATTTGCCCGACCAGGTGCCTGCATGTTTGTCGAACGTCGCCCAGGCATCGGCCTTCTCGCGGTCGCGCTTGGCGATCAGGAATTCAGCAAAATCGAGCACCTCGCCGATCTCGCGTTCTTGCATGGTTTTTATCAGTTCGGTAATACGATCAGTTGCACCCATGCTGCCGCTCCTTTCATGAGGTTGTGGCAAGTTTAACGACTTTCGCCGGTTTATTCACCCCCGCCGCCACAAGCATGGCCGAAGTTGCCCGCGCCATCGACTCTCGAACCGGATCAATGTCGAGGCGGGCATAGATCGCCGTCGTCGCCATGTTCTTATGGTTTAGGCTCTTGCCGATGATTGCCAGCGACGCGCCGGTCTTTGCCTGCCAGCTACCCAGCGTGCGGCGCAGATCGTGGATGCGCAAATCGGGAATCCGCGTGCCGGCTGTGTCGATCTTCAACTTAGCGGCCATTGCACGCACACGGTCAAGAGCCGCCGTGAGGGTTTCGGCATCGTTGCCGTCGGCATCCTTCAATGCCACGAACTTGCCGCCCGCTTCCTGGACCAGTCGGATGAGTTGCCGCAGCTCGTCGCGGTCGAAGATGCGTTGCCAGCCCTTTTTCGGCTCCTTGAGGTGGCCGCTGACGCCGTAGCTGGGGAGCACATAGGCTGAGCGCTTCTCCTTGTCCTTCTCGTTCGCGGCCTTGCGCGCCTTGAGGATTTCGATCGCTTCCGGCAGCAGCGGCACGTTCTGCGGCGTGCCGTTCTTGGTATCTGGAATACGCCAGACGGCTTCATCAAGCGATACCTCGGGCCAGCGCATCGCGAGCACGTTCGAGCGCCGCGCGCCAGTCAGCAGCGACAGCAGAAAATAATCACGCACCGTCGGATTCGGTTCCTCCGCCAGCGCCATAAAGAAACGCGGCAACTCGCTGGATTGCAGAAAGCGGTCACGCGACTTCTCGGGGTTGCGTCGGATGCCATGCGCCGGGTTGCTCTCCACCAGGCCCCATTCCACGCAGCGACCATAGATCGAGGACGCCAGCGCCAGGACACGGTTGGCGACCGCCGGGTGCCCGGACTTGGTAATGTTGGCATGTAGCAGCGCGATGGTCTGCCGGTTGATTGCCGACAGCTTCTTGCCGCCAAGAGACTTCTCCAGATACTGCTGGTAACGTTGCTCGTCGTCCTTCCACGAGCGCTTGCGCGGCTTGGCGTGGCGGTCGAGGTAATCTTTGAACAAATCACCGAAGGTCAGCTCGCCTTTCTGCGCACGCAGCTCCTCGGCCGGGTTGGTGCCGTTCTCCATTGCCGCCGTGATCTCGGACGCCCGTCGCCGTGCCTGCTCGATGCTCATCGTAGGATAGCGGCCCAGCGTCACACGCTCCGGCGATCCGCCGCCGCGCACGCGCCGGAACACGCAGAAGGTTTTTGCCCCGCTTGAGGTTAACCGCAGTTGCAAGCCAGGTGCTTTTGCGTCGAGTACCGCACTACGCTGACCGGCCGCAGGCAACGGCAGCGCGTCCAATGCGGCCTTGGTAAAGTTGAGTCGCTCTGCCATAATTCATCTCCCGAAAAGAATCCGTGAGTTCCTCTGGGGTTACGCCGGGGTTACGCAGTAGATCAAAAATGGGTAAATTCAGCGCAATCCCGTTAAACTGATTATGGCACTAACTAGATGATTAAGGAAAGTTTATTAAGTTATGCGCAAGTTGGTAAAACAGCCTGACCAGAGACTGTTAATCCGTAGGTCCCTGGTTCGAGCCCAGGTCGAGGAGCCAGAATACTCAAGGGCCTAGCCTATTGGTTAGGTCTTTTTTTCGACCGAAGACAAAACCCAGGAAGAAGGATTAAGTCCACCGCCATCAGTACCCCTCTGCGGGACGTCTCTGCATGTTCCTCTGTATCAAACCACAAGTACTGCATGAAACAATTTCACATCTCGGCAAAACTTCGTTATGCTTTAGACCTGAAACTTCCCACGCCAATTGAAAGAATTCCCCATTAATCGATTTCTCGGCAAATCCCTCTGGCTGGGCTTTATCTGGACGCTGTTTGCCGGCGGGACGCTGTATATCCTTACTCCGCTTGGCCAAGCCGGCGTCAGCGCCATCGCCGCGTTGCTGGCGGTGGCGCTTGGCTGGGCCGTGATCGGTTGGAAGGCGGAAACCGATCCGAAGCATGCCGCCAGGACGGAGCGGCAGAGCCTGGAACGATTGCTGCTGACCGAGTTCACCGAACTGCTCAATGAATGCGTGCGCCAGTTCGGCGCCCAGTATGACGAGATACGCGGCGAGATCGGACGGGTGCAAGCGCTGTTGTCGGAGGCCATCGCCAACCTCACCGCAAGCTTCGAGGGTATGCACAGCCAGACCGAAGCGCAGCGTCAATTGTCGCTATCGGTGAGCGCGGGCGAAGGCGACGGCGCCGCGATGGATTTCGACGGCTTCGTCAAGAACACTTCCGATATGATGGAGCGCGTGGTCGGTAGCATCGTCGGCAACAGCAAGTTGGCCATGGAATTGGTTGAGGTCACCGATGACATTGCCCATCGCACCCAGGATGTCCGGAACATTCTGTCCGAGATCGGCGCTATCGCCAAGCAGACCAACTTGCTGGCACTGAATGCGGCGATCGAGGCGGCTCGCGCCGGGGAAGCGGGACGTGGTTTTGCGGTAGTGGCCGACGAGGTACGCGATCTCTCCGACCGCACCAGCCAGTTCAGCCAGCAGATCAATGCGTTGATGTTGGGCATGCAGGTTTCGGTGCGCAAGACCGAAGTGGCAATCCAGGACATGGCGTCGCATGACATGAGTTTCGCGCTCGACTCGAAGCAGAGTATCGATGGCATCATCCACGACATGGGCCAGCATAACCTTGCCCGCGCCAAGGCCATCGACGGTCTCGGCGCCAGCGCCGCGGTGGTGGAGAGCCAAGTGGGGCGCGCCATCACGGCCTTGCAATTCCATGATATGGTGTCGCAATTGATTGGCCATGTGCTGCTGCGGGTTGAAGCGCTCAACGGCGTGGTTGGCCACTTGGGCGAGCTGTCGCGGAAGCTGCGCGTCGATTCCGATCGCGACGATGCCGCGGCGGCAATAGAAGAACTCCGCAACGAGACCCGGAAAGTTGTCGAAGGTCTGGCGGCGATGGCTTTAAGGACTACCCATAACCCTGTCGGGCAACAGGCACTGACTCAGGGCGACGTTGAATTATTCTGATTTAAAGTATTGTGTTAAGGTATCGACCTGAAAGTGAAGGAATATAAGCCATGGCAAAAATAATACTGGCAGTCGACGACTCGGCTTCTATCCGTCAGATGGTGTCCTTTACGCTGAAAAGTTCCGGCTACGAAGTCATCGACGCGGTGGACGGCATGGACGGCCTGGAAAAGGCCAAAGCCAGGACCGTCAACCTCGTGCTCACCGACCAGAATATGCCGCGCATGGACGGTCTTACGCTGATCAAGAATTTGCGCGCCTTGCCTCAGTACAAGGCGGTGCCGATCCTGATGCTGACCACCGAATCGTCCGACGCGATGAAGGTCCAAGGCAAGGCCGCCGGCGCCACCGGCTGGCTGGTCAAGCCCTTCGATCCGCAGAAGCTTATCGAAGTTGTCAAGAAAGTCATCGGCTAGTCGAAACGCGTGGGGTGCGACGCCAATCGCAACGTTTCGAGTCTGTACGCCGATGTAGGTGTGCCTCTCAAGGGGATATAAGAAGGAATCATGAGCTTTGACATGACCCAGTTTTACCAGGTCTTCTTCGAGGAGACCGCGGAGCATTTGAGCGGCATGGAATCCATGCTGCTCGAACTGGACGTGCATCAGCCCGACGCCGAGCAACTCAATGCGATCTTCCGCGCCGCCCACTCGATCAAGGGTTCTTCCGGCACCTTCGGTTTCAACGATCTGGCGGAAGTCACGCACATCCTGGAAAACCTGCTGGATCGCATCCGCAAGGGCGAACTGGCGCTGCGCGAGAACATGATCGACGCCTTCCTCGACGCCGGCGACATCCTCAAGAGCCTGCTCGCCGCGCATCGCGGCGAGGCCGTCGCCGACCCGAGCGCCGTTGCGGCAATTTGCGCTCGATTGCGCGACCTCACCAACGATGAGGCGCCGACTGCCCCGGCTAGCGTTTCCTCGCCAGCTTCCTCAGCGCCTGCGGTGGTCTCCGTCGCGCCAGCGACTGCTCCGGCATCCACCGCCGGTTATGAAATCAGTTTCGTTGTCGACGAGTCCGCGCCCGATGGCATAGTAGCGATCGACAATCTGCTTGGTGAGCTTGGTTCGTTTGGTCAGGCGCAAATCATTGCGCGGCCAGCTTCCGCCGGACAACCGTGGCGGCTGAGCCTGGTCGGCAGCAGCGCTGGATCGGAAGATGCGGGCAAGGCCATCGATGAAGACAGCCTGCGCGAAATGCTTGAATTTATTGCACGTAGCGACAGTATCCGCATCGCACCCATCGCACCTCACGGTGCCGCGGTTGCCGCTTCCGCTACGGCTGACGGCGCCTACGGCTTCTTCAACGATGACGAACCCGCCCCCCAACTCGAAGGGGGCCCCGCCCCCCAACTCGAAGTGGGCCCCGCCCCCCAACTCGAAGGGGGCCCCGCCCCCCAACCCGGCGGGGAGCCTGCCCCCCCCACCGACTA
>CAYHXK010000147.1:0-6656 GCA_964360125.1 uncultured Sterolibacterium sp. | reverse complement strand
GCAGCCTGTCTCTCGGTGCTGACCGATCGCGAGTTTTTCCGGGGCGCTCCGGAATACCTGCAACAAGCCCGCGGCGCCTGTCAATTGCCGGTTCTGCGCAAGGACTTTCTTGTCGATCCTTACCAGGTCTACGAGGCCCGCGCCATGGGCGCCGACGCCATCCTGCTGATCGTCGCCGCGCTCGAACTGGCGCAAATGCAGGAAATGGAAGCCGTCGCCGACAGCCTGGGGATGGCGGTGCTGGTCGAAGCCCACGATGCCGCCGAAACCGATCGCGCGCTGCAACTCCGCACACCGCTGCTCGGCATCAACAACCGCAATTTGCGCAACTTCAAGGTCAGCCTCGCCACCACACTCGATCAACTCGAGCGCATAAAAATGGCTGCGCCGGGCAAGATCGTCGTCACCGAATCCGGGATACTCCAGCCTGCCGATGTCGCCTTGATGCGCGGCCGGGGGGTGCAGACATTCCTTGTCGGTGAAGCCTGCATGCGCGCTCCGTCACCGGGCGCCGAACTGATGCGTCTGTTCGGCACACAATAGAGCGCGGCAAACTGGAGCAATTTCGAAACATGGCCTGTATGCCCAATTTCATTCTCCGCTTATGGAATGATTACCTTCATCTTTCGCAAAGTATCGGTTTTTATTGATTAATTGAATTTTTTCTGTTGCACAAATACCACATAAACTGCCTCTTTTTTCGAAAATATAGGCTTTCCACTTGTCCCTGACAGTGCTGCACAGGCAAAATACTCGTGAGCTTCTCTCGTTTCGGGAGGCGGAAAGTACGACGGCAGTGACCAACCACGTGGAGTCATTGGTGTTCGCTCTATTCAACCACTAGGAGATTTAAAACTATGCAAAAGAAACTTATCGCACTGGCAGTTGCCGGCCTCGTTTCCGGCGGCGCCTTCGCACAAAGCACCGTAACGCTCTACGGTTCGTTTGACGCGGGTGTTCGCAATGTCGGCAATGTCAACGCTGCTGGCGACGACGTTTGGACCATGGGCTCGTCCGGTACCTACAACTCCAACCGCTGGGGCTTGAGGGGATCGGAAGACATCGGTGGCGGCTTGAAGGCACGCTTCAACCTGGAAGGCGGGTTCAACAGCGGCACCGGTGCTGCTACAGGCGTCCTCTTTGACCGTACGGCTTGGGTGGGTCTGGAAGGCTCGATGGGCTCCCTCGATTTTGGCCGTCAGTACACCGTCATATTCAAGACCATCGGCGCGTACGATCCGTTCAACTATAAGTACACCGGCATTGTCCCGACGGCCGGCATGGACGGCGCTCGCCGCAACAACGAAATCCAGTGGGGCAAGACGTTCGGCGGCGTAACCGCCCGCGTCGGATACGCGCTGGGTGAAGTCGCTGGCAACAACAGCGCAGGAGCCACGACGGAAGGCGGCCTAAGCTACGCCAATGGCCCCATTAGCTTCGGTGGCGCGTATGGCACGATGGAAAACGCCGCCGGAAATCTGACCACGACTAACTGGACCCTGGGCGGCGCCTATAATGCCGGCGCGTTCCGCTTGGCCGCTGGCTACGACCTCAAGGACGCCGAAGTAGCGGGAACCAGCTCCACCGAGACCAAGAACTGGTGGCTCGGCGGCAGCTACAAGATGTCGGCGCCTACCGAACTGTCCGTTGCTTATTACAACACCAAGCTTGACGCTGCTGGCACCGTAGCTGACGGCGAAAGCAAGCTGTTCATCGTAGGCGTTACCTACGCCTTCTCCAAGCGCACCAATTTTTACGCAGACTACGACCTCAAGAGTCTGAGTGGCAAGTCAAAAGTTGGCACGCATGACAGCCAAACGGGCATTTCCGTAGGTATCAACCACGTCTTCTAATCGACCCGGTCGATCTAAAGTACCCTCTGGGGCACAAGCAGAAACGGCCACCTTCGGGTGGCCGTTTTTTTTGTACCTGAAAACCGCAGTTTTACGGCAGAGGTGCAGAATTCAGGATTATCGTTATTGGCCGTATCCGGCGAACTTCTCCAGCACCAGTTCCATCTCCTCGTCCGGCAGCAACTGCGGCGCGCCGATCTGCAGCACCCGCCAGTACTGCTCGCACAGAGTTTCGAGTTCCATCGCCAGCTGCTCATTAGCATGCCAAGGCAAGATACCACATGATTTCGCTTGATATTCTCGTTCCCTTACCCTAAAGTAAGAACATCCGAACAGAGAGCAAGCGCATGACGACCGCCACCATGACCAGCAAGGGCCAGATCACCATTCCCGCCATGGTGCGGACTGCGCTTGGCGTTGCGGCTGGGGATCGGGTGGAGTTCGTCCAGGTCGAGCCGGGGCGTTTTGAGCTAGTGGCCGCCACGCAATCCGTGACCGCTCTGAAGGGGCTGGTGCGCAAGCCGGCTTCGACGGTAACGATTGAGGCAATGAATAAGGCCATCGTGGCTCATGGGGCAAAGGCGCGATGATTGGGTTGGATACCAACGTCATCGTTCGCTATGTCGCACAGGACGATCCAAAACAGTCACCCAAGGCAACTCGCTTGATTGAGTCCTTGACGGCGGATGCGCCAGGCTATGTTGACGTGGTTTCGGTGGTGGAGTTGGTGTGGGTACTGACGGACTGCTACGCATTGGACAAAGGAGAACTCTGCGAGGTGCTGGAAACCCTACTGCGTACCAAGGAAATCGTCGTGGCGCAAACCGATATTGTGTGGAAAGCTTTGCGATTGTTCCAGGAAGGCAAGGCAGACTTTGCAGACTGTCTGATAGAGCGCTCAGCCAATGAAGCCGGGTGCGGCTACACGACTACATTTGATCGCGACGCCGCCAAGTATTGCGGCATGCGGTTAATCGACTGACTGGCAGTCCCGCGGGGACTGGCCGTACCCGGCGAACTTCTCCGGCACCCGTTCCATCTCCTCGTCCGGCAGCAGCTTCGGCGCGCCGATCTGAAGCACCCGCCAATACTGCTCGCACAGGGTTTCGAGTTCCACCGCCAGCGCCAGCGCCTGCTTCAGGTCGGGCCCGCAGACGATCATCCCGTGATGCTTGTAAGGAAATCGCATGGCCTCGTAGGAGATTTGCGCGCACATCCGGGGAAAACGTGCGCAATTTCTTCGGCGTGTGGGAAATTTAAGCGCTAACTTGCGTTGCGCTTAAACTTCCCATACAATTGCAATATTGCTCATGAATTTCCCATATTTGCGCACGATACTCCCACACAATGGCCCGACGCCCCCTCGGTTACGCACATCTGATTGCTGCCTATGGCCTGCCTGCCAGAGAGCTCTCTTTGCGCTGTTACCTCGACACAACGATACGGCAACGCAGCGAATCCGTTCGCGGCGAACAAACAATCTGGCTATTTGAACAAAAGTACCTGAAGGGCGCCGGAACGCTCGTAGAACACCTTGAGTTTGCCTTGCGATACGAAGGGGCTAACCTTGAAGTGCTGGCATTGCTGTTTGCGCGTCACGGAAAGGCGGAACTTGAAGCCTGGCTGCGCGCCAGCCCCCGCGGACGGTATGCCCGCCAAGCGGGTTTCTTGTATGAGTTTCTCACCGGGGATTTGCTGACCGTTCCGTCGGTACCCCCCAAAACCGCCTACACCCCCCTACTGGACTCAACAAGATACATCACCGGGCAGGAAGCCCGTAACGCAAAATTCGGCATTCTTGTAAATTTGCTAGGGAATGCGGGCTTCTGTCCTACCGTACGCAAGACTCCTTACATCGTCGCGCAGCAAGCAAAAAATCTTAAAGCGTTAACCGCTCAAACGCTTGCTCAGTATGACAAATCTCTGCTCGACCGTGCGGCCGCCTTTCTGTATCTCAAAGAAACCCATTCGTCTTTTAGCATTGAGCGAGAAAAGCCCTCGGCTAGCCGAGCCGAGCGATTTGCTCAATTACTGGCTTCAGCCGGCGATATCGGCGCGCTTACCAAAGACGAGCTGGTCCGGCTTCAAAACGTTGTCATCGACGGTCGATTTGCCGAGCTTTGGTTTCGCGGTCAGCAGAACTGGGTAGGGAAAGAGGTAGGGGCCTACTACAAGCGTGTCGACTTCGTACCGCCCAAGCCAGAAGACGTGGAGTCCCTATTGGACGGACTTATAGCCTTCGCCAACCAGAATCTTCACCAAGGCATCCAAGGCTCCGACGACATAGTAATGGCGGCAAGCGTGGCTTTTGGCTTTGTATTCATTCATCCTTTCATGGATGGGAATGGCCGTTTGCACCGTTTTCTGATTCACCAGATGCTGTCGCGCAGCGGTTTCACGCCACGCGGAGTCATTTTGCCTGTTTCAGCAGTCATACTGGCCAATCTCAACGAATATGTCAGCGTATTAGAAAACTTTTCGAAAGCACTTCTCCCACTGGTGCATTACGACCCAAATACTCCGGAGACTCCCGCGACCGGCAACGACGCGGTGTACTACCGATTTTTCGATGTCACCCAACAAGTCGAATTCTTGTATTCAGCCCTTGAGCGAACGGTAACACACGACCTGGAGAAAGAAATTGAATTCCTTATTCACTATGACGCAGCTCACTCACGGCTAAACGCTGAGTTCGATTGGCCAAAGGGGCGGCTCGACCTTTTTATTCGCATTTTGGCTGAAAACAAAGGCGAGCTGTCAGTTCGCAAACGTGCGAGTCACTTTGAATTTTTGTCTGACCAGGAAACGTCGGATTTCGAGGCACTTTTCAAGGAGGCTTTCGAGATGGACGGCGGAGTTCGGCAGGTAGGCTAAAGCGTACTGGAATTCTTGGGCCAACTGCTTATTAACACCCACTGGCGGTCCCACAGGGACTACCGTTGGCCGTACCCGGCGAACTTCTCCAGCACCAGTTCCATCTCCTCGTCCGGCAGCAACTGCGGCGCGCCGATCTGCAGCACCCGCCAGTACTGCTCGCACAGGGTTTCGAGTTCCACCGCTAGCGCCAGCGCCTGCTTCAGGTCGCGGCCGCAGACGATCATCCCATGATGCGCCAGCAGGCAGGCGGAACGGCCTTGCAGCGCCTGCAGCGCCGCATCCGAGAGTTCCTGGCTGCCGAAAGTGGCGTAAGTCGCGCAGCGCACATCCTTGCCGCCGAAGCGGGCGACCATGTAGTGGAACGGCGGAATGGCGCAGCCCATGCAGGCCAGCGTTGTGGCAAAAGACGAGTGGGTATGCACCACCGCACCGACCTCGGCCTTCGCGGCATAGATGTCGCGGTGGAAACGCCATTCCGAGGAGGGCTTGCGCGCGCCCTGCCAGCCGCCATCCATGCTCATGGCGACAATGTCGTCGGCGCCGATCACATCGTAAGCCATGCCGGACGGGGTGATCAGAAAACCTGCGGATGTATCCGCATAGCGTGCGCTGACATTGCCGGCCGTGCCGCGATTGATGCCGCAGGCATTCATGGCGCGGGCGGTGTGGAGGACTTCGGCGGCGAGGGCGTTGTCCATCCCGGATATGATCGCCTCACCCCTCACGCCTCACCCCTCACCCCTCACGCTTCAGCTCAGCTTGCCGTGGCAGTGCTTGTACTTCTTGCCGGATCCGCAGGGGCAGGGGTCATTTCGGCCGATTTTCTCGCCGGGCCGCACTATCGGCTGCGCCGGTTTTTCCTCGACCACGCCGAGCGCCTCGTCGTAGCCGGCATGGTGGTACTGCACATTTTCCAGTTGCGGCGGAGTTTCGGCTTGCTCGATCTGTGCCTCGGAGCGGATCTCGACGGTCATCAGCAGCTTGGTGACTTCCATCCGCACCGACTGCAGCATGCCCTCGAACAGTTCGAATGCCTCGCGCTTGTATTCCTGCTTGGGGTTTTTCTGCGCATACCCGCGCAAGTGGATGCCTTGGCGCAGATGATCGAGTGCGGCAAGATGCTCGCGCCAGTGGGTGTCGAGGCTTTGCAGCATGACATTGCCTTCGAAACCATGCCATGCGTCGGTATCCACGCGCCCGACCTTGGCGGCATAGGCAGCGTCGGCGGCTGCGAGTATGCGTTTGACCATGTCATTGTCGCTCAGGTCTGGCTCGGCCTTGAGCCACTCCCCGACTGGCTGCTGCATCTGCCAGTCGCTTGCCAGGGTCGCCTCCAGTCCCGGGATGTCCCATTGTTCCTCGACACTTTCGGCGGGAATGAATAGCCGATAAGTATCGTGCAGCACGCCCTGGCGCATCGCCGTAATGGTCTCGGTGATGTCCGAGGTTTCCAGCAGTTCATTGCGCTGCTGGTAGATCACCTTGCGTTGATCGTTGGCAACATCGTCATATTCGAGCAATTGCTTGCGGATGTCGAAATTGCGCTGCTCCACCTTGCGCTGCGCCGATTCGAGCGAGCGCGTCACCAAAGGATGCTCGATTGCCTCGCCCTCGGGCATCTTCAGCCGCACCATGATGGAATTCAGCCGCTCGCCGGCGAAAATTTTCAGCAGTTGGTCTTCCAGGGATAGGTAGAAACGCGATGAGCCGGCGTCGCCCTGGCGGCCGGCGCGGCCGCGCAACTGGTTGTCGATGCGGCGCGATTCGTGACGCTCGGAGCCGACGATGTGCAGTCCGCCGGCGGCGAGTACCTGCGCGTGTCGTGCGTCCCATTCGCTGCGCAGCACGGCGATGCGCTGCTGCTTTTCCTCGGCGGAAATACTTTCGTCATCCTTGAGTGCGTCGATCGAGCGTTCGACGTTGCCG
>CAYHXK010000146.1:0-6695 GCA_964360125.1 uncultured Sterolibacterium sp. | reverse complement strand
CAATTCCAGTCGCACTGTTGTTTGGACTCGGCATAGTCCGGAACTCGGAATAGTGCCGCCTATGCCCATCACGGCATAGGCGGCATTCCTTCGCCACCCATTTGCTCGAAGGCGGCTACGACATCCGCACGGTGCAGGAGCTGCTGGGGCACTCGGACGTTGCCACCACCATGATCTACACGCATGTGCTCAACAAGGGCGGCCGCGGCGTGGTCAGCCCGCTCGACGGACTTGCCTGAACCCTGCCGATCATGCCACCGGGTGAGTCCGCTCACCGCAACAGAGCGTCTCGTCGATGGGCGCCCCCAGGACGGTTGTTATCGGCTCAAATTGACAACATACCATTTCGGTATATACTTCGCCCATGCATGTGATCGCCAAGCCTGCCCTTGTCGAGTTCTGGGCGGTACACCCTGACGCCGAAAGACCTTTGCAGGCTTGGTATCGCATCATGGAAAGCGAGGTCTTTGCCGATTTCAACGACTTGAGAGCGACGTTCGCCAGTGCCGACTATGTGGAAGGCCTGGCGATTTTTAACATTGGTGGCAATAAGTACCGACTGATCGCTGCGATCCACTACAACCGGCACAAGGTATTCATACGTGCCGTGCTGAGCCACGCCGAGTATGACCGGGGCGACTGGAAACGGAGGAAATGATGGGATATGTACTTAAAGCGGTGCCCGAAGCGCAAGCCATTCTTCGGGCATGGCTGCCGTTCAAGCAGCTCGTCGGTGTGACCTCTGTGCGCAGCGAAGTGGACTATGCACAGGTCCGCGCCACGATAGCTGCGCTGCTCGACGAAGTGGGGGACAACGAGGATCATCCGCTGGCGGAGGTACTCAACTACCTCGCCGATCAGGTGAAAGCCTACGAGGACGCGCACTTCCAGATTCCCGCGGCAGAGCCCAACGAAGTGCTGCGCTTCCTGATGGAACAACACGGCCTCAGGCAGGAGGACTTGGGCGACTGTGCGCCACAAAGCCGCATCTCCGACATCCTGGGTGGCAAGCGCTCGATCAGCAAGGAAATCGCCAAGCGACTTGCTCACCGCTTCCACGTTCGTGCCGATTTGTTCCTGTGATAACGCCTTGACCCGGCTTTCCGCTTTGGCAAGCATTTGGCAAGCAACCGGATAGACATGGTTTGAACATGACCCATAGCACCCACGACGTTTCCACCCTCGGCCAGGTGTTCACCCCGCTGGCCATCGTCGAGCGCATGCTCGCGCTGATCAGAAACAAGGGGCGCAGGCTCGACCCGGCCAGCGGCGACGGCGCGTTTTCGTCGCGCCTGAATCGCTGCGTCGCCATCGAACTGGATCCGCGCCACTGCCAGGCCGGGACCTTCAACATGGATTTTTTCGCCTACCCGGACAGCGAGCAGTTCGACACCGTCATCGGCAACCCGCCCTACGTCAAGGCGCGCGACATCCAGCCGGCGACCGCGCTGCGCCTGTCTTCGCAACTGCTGGACGGCCACGCCAACCTGTATTACCACTTCATCGAGAAATGCGTGCGCCACTTGAAGCCCGGCGGCGAGCTGATTTTCATCACCCCGCGCGATTTCCTCAAGGCCACCGGCGCGGGGCGGCTGAACACCTGGCTGCACGACCACGGCGGGTTCACCGACCTGATCGAGCTGGGCGACGCGAAAATCTTCCACGGCGCCTTGCCCAACTGCATCGTCTGGCGCTACGAGAAGGGCAACCTGACGCGCCGCCTCGGCGACGGGCGGCGCATGCGGCTCGCCGGCGGGCAGTTGATGTTCACCCATGGCATCTACAGCGTGCCGCTGGCCGGCGTGTTCAGCGTCAAGGTCGGGGCGGTGTCCGGCGCCGACGCGATTTTCGCCAATGCGGAACTGGGCAACGCCGATTTCGTCTGCTCGCGCACCGCGCAGACCGGCGAGCTGCGCCGCATGATCTTCGACACCCCGGCGCCGCTGCCCTGGCTGGAACAATTCAAGCAGCGCCTGCTGGCGCGGCGGGTGGCCCGCTTCGACGAACGCAACTGGTGGAAGTGGGGACGCCGCCACCACGTTTCCGAGGCGCCGCGCATCTATGTGAATGGCAAGACGCGCCATGCCACGCCGTTCTTCCTCAACGCCTGCAACAACTACGACGGCGCGGTGCTGGCCTTGTTCCCGCAGCGTGCCGATGCCGATCTGGTCCAGTTGGCCGGGCTGCTCAACGAGGTCAATTGGGCCGAGCTGGGCTTCGTCTGCGACGGCCGCTTCCTGTTTTCCCAGCGCAGCCTGGAGCAGACGCTGCTGCCGGAATGCTTCGCCCCGTTTGCGGAAGGCAAATCGAAAGCGTAAGCCAGTGGCTGGTGTAAGATGAGCGCCGTTGTTCATTCGTACAAAGTACACAGACCATGGTTCCTCATCTGACGACCGCCCTCACCGGGCCGCTGCTCGATCTCGAGCGCCGCTTCCTCGACAACGACACCAAAATCGAGCAATGGCTGCGCCTGGGGTGGCTGGAACACACGCCGCCGTTCTATACCTCGGTGGATCTGCGCAACGCCGGCTTCAAGCTGGCGCCGGTCGACACCAACCTGTTCCCCGGCGGCTTCAACAATCTCAACCCGGCTTTTCTGCCGCTGTGCGTGCAGGCGAGCATGGCGGCGATCGAGAAAATCTGCCCCGAGGCGAAGAACCTGCTGCTGGTGCCGGAGAACCATACGCGCAACCTGTTCTACCTGCAGAACGTGGCGCACCTGGCGAACATCCTGCACCACGCCGGCTTGAACGTGCGCATCGGTTCGCTGCTGCCGGAAATTACCGCGCCGACCACCCTGGACCTGCCGGACGGCCAGACGCTGACCCTGGAGCCGCTTAAGCGCCTCGGCCCGGCCGGCCGCCGGCTCGGCCTGGAGGGCTTCGATCCCTGCGCGGTGCTGCTGAACAACGACCTGTCCGCCGGCGTCCCCGCGTTGTTGCAGGATCTTCACGAGCAGTACCTGATCCCGCCGCTCCACGCCGGCTGGCATGTGCGGCGCAAGTCGCATCACTTCGCCGCCTACAACCAGGTGGCGAATGAATTCGCCGCGGCCATCGGCATCGATCCGTGGCTCATCAACCCCGGCTTCGAGGTGTGCGGCAAGGTGAATTTCCACGAACGTTCGGGCGAGGAGTGCCTGGCCGCGAATGTCGACACCCTGCTGTTCCGCATGCGCGCCAAGTACCAGGAATACGGCGTCAAGGAAGCTCCCTTCGTCATCGTCAAGGCCGACGCCGGCACCTACGGCAT
The DNA here is from genome assembly GCA_964360125.1 of uncultured Sterolibacterium sp. Lineage (GTDB taxonomy): Bacteria > Pseudomonadota > Gammaproteobacteria > Burkholderiales > Rhodocyclaceae > JACRAR01. Next base: position 3,443 of record CAYHXK010000146.1, on the reverse strand, counting down.
GGGCATCATGACGGTGAAGGACGCCAGCGAAGTGAAGAGCCTCAACCGCAAACAGCGCAACAAGATGGCGGTGGGCAAGGAGGGCGTGCAGGTGACCGAGGTGATCATCCAGGAAGGCGTGCCGACCTTCGAGACGGTGGACGAGGGCGTCGCCGAGCCGGTGGTGTACATGATCGACCGCTATGTGGTCGGCGGCTTCTACCGCGTCAACACCCAGCGCGGCCGCGACGAGAACCTGAATGCGCCCGGCATGAGCTTCAAGCCGCTCGCCTTCGACATCGGCTGCTGCCTGCCCGACCGCAGCCGCGCGCCGGACGCGCCGCCCAACCGTTTCTACGCGTATGGCGTGGTGGCGCGCCTGGCCATGTACGCCGCGGCCCTGGAGCTGGAACGCCCCCAGCCTGTTGTGGAAGAGGCCCTGGTTCCCGCATGAAGTTCGCTTTCGTCATTGATCCGCTGGAGCAGCTCAAGGCCTACAAGGATAGCAGCGTCGCCATGATGCGCGAAGCGCAGCGGCGCGGCCATGCGGTGTTCGCCATCCAGCGCGAGGCGCTGGTGTTGCGCGATGGAACGGTGAGCGCCGCCGCCGTGCGGCTGGAGTTGTTGGCCGGGCACGAGCAATGGTGTGCGCAAGGGGAGCGCGAGCATCGGCCGCTGAACGCTTTCGACGCCGTGCTGATGCGCCAGGATCCGCCCTTCGATAGCGAGTACGTCACCGCCACCTGGCTGCTGGAACGCGCCGAAGCCGGCGGCGCGCGGATTTTCAACCGGCCGCGGGCGATCCGCGACCACAACGAGAAAATCGCCATCTCGGAATTTCCGCAATTCACCGCGACCACGCTGGTGGCGCGCGCCGCCGTCGACCTCCATGCCTTCATCGACGAGTTGGGCGATGTGATCCTCAAGCCGCTCGACGGCATGGGCGGCAGCTCGATCTTCCGGGTGCGGCGCGACGATCCCAACCGCAATGTCATCGTCGAGACGCTCACCGCGCACGGCAGCCGCAGCATCATGGCGCAACGCTACCTGCCGCAGATCGCCCTGGGCGACAAGCGCATTCTGCTGATTGCCGGGCAGGCCGTGCCGGTGTGCCTGGCGCGCATCCCCAAGCCCGGCGAAAGCCGCGGCAACCTTGCCGCCGGCGGCAGCGGCGTGGCGCAGCCGCTGTCGCCGCGCGACCGCGAAATCGCCGTGACGCTCGGTCCCATCCTTGCCGCGCGCGGCCTGCTGCTGGTGGGCCTGGACGTGATCGGCGATTGCCTCACCGAGATCAATGTCACCAGCCCCACCTGCTTCGTCGAGATCGCCGAGCAGAGCGGCTGCGATGTGGCGGGGCTGTTCCTCGACGCACTGGAACGGGAGTGCGCGGCCTCCTGAGTTTTTTGCTGCTGCCAACCCTGCTGCTGCTGGCCCTGCTGGCTGGCTGCGCCAGGGAACCGCCGTTGATCCGGCAGGAATCCTTCGTCTTCGGCACTCGCGTCGAGGTGCTGATTGTCGGGGTGCCCGAGGCGCAGGGAGGCGCGGCGGCGGCGGAAGTGCTGCGCGAGTTCGACCGCCTGCACCGCACCTATCATGCCTGGCAAGCGTCCGACCTGACCGCCTTGAACGCTGCGTTGGCGCAAGGCCGGCCGCACCTGGTTTCGGCGGAGCTGGCCGGCCTGATCCGCGCTGCGCAGGCGATCGCGGCGCAGAGCGAACATCTGTTCGATCCCGGCATCGGCCGGCTGGTTGCGCTGTGGGGCTTTCAGGGCGACGATTTCCAGGCGGTGCTGCCCGATCCGCAGCAGTTGCAGGCCCTGGTCGCCGCGCGCGCCTCGATTGCCGACCTGCGACTCGACGGGAACAGGGTTACTACTAAGAACCGGGCAGTGGCTCTCGACTTCGGCGGTTATCTCAAGGGCGTGGCGCTCGATCGTGCCGCCGAGCTGCTCAAGGCGCGCGGCATCGCCAATGCGTTGATCAACATCGGCGGCAACGTCATTGCGCTCGGAGCCAAGGGCGGCCAGCCGTGGCGCGTCGGCATCCAGCATCCGCGCGCGGGGGAGGTCGGCAATGCGCCGCTGGCGACGCTCGATTTGCGCGACGGCGAAGCGATCGGCACCTCGGGCGACTACCAGCGCTACTTCGAGTTGGCCGGTCGCCGCTACTGCCACTTGCTCGATCCGGCCAGCGGCGCGCCGGCGCAGGGCACGCAGGCCGTCACGGTGCTGATCCCGCCCGGCGCGCAGGCCGGCATGCGCTCCGATGCCCTCAGCAAGCCGCTGTTCATTGCCGGCGACGGCTGGCGCGAGCAGGCCCGGCGACTCAACGTCGGCCAGACGCTGCGTATCGATGCGGCAGGGAACATGTTCGTCACGGCCCCGCTGCACGAACGCCTGAAAATGGAAAATCCCGATTCAAAAATCGTCGTCGTGCGCTGAGGATCGCTATGGAGTTGTCATGGGACGGGCATGGGTCCGCCATGGGAAGCGGGACCTGCCGTGCCTCGGTTACAGGTTACAATTGACCATCCACTGTTTTTGAATGACGACATGATCGGATTGTTCCTACTTACCCACGGCAGTCTCGGCGAGTCGCTGATCCAGTGCGCCTGCCATGTGATGAATCATCGTCCGCGACAGATCGTCCAGCTGGGGGTCGCCGCCCAGGACGATCCGCTCGATGCGCTGCCGCTGGCGCGCGAGCTGCTGCAACTCGTCGATAGCGGCGCGGGCGCGCTGATCCTGACCGATATATTCGGCGCGACACCCGCCAACATCGCCTTGAAACTGCTGGCGCCGGGCCGCATCGAAGGTGTCGCCGGAGTCAATCTGCCGATGCTGCTGCGCGCCATCAACAACCGCGAGAAGGACATGAAGACCCTGCTCGAAAAAACCGTTGGCGGCGGCCGCGACGGCATTCTGAACATGCTCAAACACTGATCGACATGCCTAGGATAGAAGCCGAAATACTCAACAAGCTGGGACTGCATGCGCGTGCTTCCGCCAAGCTCACCCAGCTCGCCGGCAGCTTTTCGTGCGAGGTCTGGATGGAGCGCAACCAGCGCCGCATCAATGCCAAAAGCATCATGGGAGTGATGATGCTGGCCGCCGGCAAAGGCGCGAAAGTGATCGTCGAGACCGAAGGCGAAGGCGCCGAGGAGGCGCTGCAGGCGATGCTGGCGCTGATCGCCGGCAAATTCGGGGAAGAGGAGTAAAGCGTGAGTTTCGCCCTGCACGGTTTCGCCGTATCGCCGGGCATCGCCATCGGCCATGCGCACCTGGTTTCGCACGCCACGCTGGAAGTGGCGCAGTACCAGGTGCGCGAGCGCGACATCGAGGCGGAGCTGGCGCGCTTCGATGGCGCGCTGGCAACGGTGCGGAGCGAACTGGCCCAGCTCATGACCGAAGCCGAGGCTTCTCCCGGCGCGGCCGCGGAGCTTTCCGCGTTTGTCGCCCTGCAGG
>CAYHXK010000145.1:0-6702 GCA_964360125.1 uncultured Sterolibacterium sp. | reverse complement strand
CATCCTCTACAACCGCATGATCGTCGCCGGCCAGTTGCCCTGACCGTAACGTTAAATCACGCCGGGCCGGGCGCCAGCCTGAAGCATACCCTGCCGGGAAGGTTCGACAGCAGTTCAAGCCGATAGCCATCCGCTTCGGCATGGCGTGCTGCCTGGTAAAGGCTGATGCCGTAGCCGGTTTCCGATTGCACCGGGCTGGCAAACAGTTCCTCCGTCACGCTGGCGGGAAGCGGCGCGCCATCGTCGCAAACCGTCAATATCGCCTGGGCATTTTTTTCATGCCTGGCAATCTCCAGCCGGGCTGTAATCTTCAGTTGAGGATTGCTGCGTCGTTTGTCGAGGGCATTTTGCAGCAGGTTCTCGATCACGCTGGTAAACAGTTCCGCCGGCAGCTCCAGGCCCTCCAGCTCGCCGGTCGCCTCGAAACTGATCTCCTGCTCCGCGTAGCGCTGGCGGTTTTCATTCCACCAGGCTTGTGCCTTGACCGGCAAGCTCTGATCGCCCACCGGCTTTTGCAGCTTGTCCAGCGCCTGTTGCAGGCGTTGGGCGATCACCGGCAATTGCCGGCGCAACAACGATTGAAACTGGGGCGAGACAACCTCGTCCTGCTTCTCCCGCCCCGCTGCGAGGCACAGCATATTCAGCGATTGAATCAGGTTTTTGACATCGTGCGTGATGCGCGCGCCGGTTTCATGTATCGCCTGCAGATAAGCCATCTGGGTGAGTTGCCGGGCGCTGAATTTGGCTTGATAGAACTCGCCGATAATCTGCACCAGCAAAGTGATGTGCCAAATCAGCGATGGACTGATGGGGTGACGGACATACAAGAGGATGCGCAATGGTCCGTGGTTGAAACTTAGGGACTTGTCCTCCCGCATGCCGAACTCGCCTTGCTTCCGATTGGCCTGCCACTCCCCGCCAACCACCCAAGGCAGGAGGTTCGCCAGGTCGGCGCAGGTACTGGCGAGGAACTTTTCCGGATTTGACTCGCGCTGAGAATGTGCGGCCAAGGCATGCATCCAGTTCTCGAAGGGCAAACCGATGGACAGCAGGTAGCGCGAGAAGAGCGCGCCCAGACCGGAGAAGCCGGCCAGCGGATTCCAGGTCCAGCTGAACAGGAACAGCAGCAGTGCATTGGTCGCCAAAGCCCCCAGCAGCGATTCCACATAGCCAAGCTGCCACACCTGCATGAAAGCCAGGCTGCCGAGCACCAGCACGGCCAGCATCAGGAACACGAATATGCTGTAGACCAGGTCGATGACTTCGGCCCGTTGTTCCTGCTCGCCTTCATGCGGCAGGATGGCCATGCCCAGCAGCAGCAGCGGCAACCCATAGCGCGTCAGCAAGGCAAAAACTTCCTGGTGCGGCTGGGAATGCGGGAGTGCCTGGGGCAGGATGAAAATCAGCAACACCATGACCAGATAGGCCAATGCCATCAAATAGAAGAGCTTGCTCCAGCGCGCGCCGAAGAAAAAAACCTTGCCGCCGATGATGCCGGCGATGAACATCACCCACACCGCCAGCGTCCCCCAGTTGAGCCAGGCGATCGCCGCACCGACCAAGGCGATAATGCCGGCGAAATGGCTATAGTTCAAGCGATGCTCGGCGCTGATGAACGGCTGCCACAGAATAAACAGGCCGATATGCGCGACCAGCATGGTCCGGCCGAGGACACTGTCTACACCCTGCATCAGCCCCAGATGAAGCAGCAACAGCAGGCCCAGCAACAGCCAGCGGCGTTGCCGTTCGAGCCAGTCGGCGAGGCGGGTGGCGGAAGACAAGTTAATGGGGCTACGGTTCACAGTTTGCGAATGGATTGTAACCCATGGAGAAATCCGCATTCGCCGAAAAGCCGTCACATCCGTTGAAAAAATGACAGGTTAATGCCGAAATGCGGGCGTTTTATGCGATTATTCGTTAAAAATGCTTGGCATCAATGTTGCTGTAAGACTATCATGCTCGGATGTCCGTGCCAGTAATAATCCAGGAGACCAAAATGCATGTGTCCAGAAAACAGTCCGGTTTCACCCTCATCGAAATCGCCATCGTGCTGGTCATCATCGGCCTGCTGCTGGGTGGCGTGCTGAAAGGCCAGGAACTCATCAACAGCGCGAAGGTGAAGAACTTCGCCCAGGATTTCAAGACCGTGCCGCTCTACATCTATGGCTACCAAGACAAGTACAAACGTTTGCCGGGCGATGATAACGGCGCAGTCGCCCGCTTCGCCCCTGCGGCCACAACAAACGGCAATGGCTTAGGATCAATTGACGGAGTCTTCAATTCCGTGACTGTGGCGGACGAATCGCTCCGATTCTGGCAGCATGTCCGTCTAGCCAACCTGGCAGCAGGATCTACCGATTTTACAGACCTCACAAGTGCCGCTCTGCCGACCAATGCCGATGGCGGGAGAATTGGCATCCAGATGACCACCCCGATCACCGGCATGACGGGTTCCTACTTTGTATGCTCCATGGGCATCCAGGGCAAGTTCGCCAAGCAGCTCGACACCACTTTGGACGACGGCAACACTGCGATCGGTTCATTGCGCGTCGCTAACATCCCTCAACCTTGGACCGTCGCAGTCGCTGCGGAACCAGCTCCTGTTGATGGCACTACATATACCGTCTGCATCTCCTTCTGATTCGCTTCCCCCCGGCAAAAATGCCCGCTCCGGCGGGCTTTTTTGCCGCCTCAGATTCCCCGCAGCAGTTTTTCCTCCGCCGCCGCCACCGCCCCCGGCACGCCCAGCATCACCACCACGTCGCCGACGGCGAGCCGCGTCTCCGGGCCGGGTTCGATGACCCGGATGCCGCGCCGGCGGATCGCCGAAATCGTTACTTCCAGCCGCTCCAGCGCCAACTCTTCCAGTAAGCGTCCGGCGGCATGGGCGCCTTCGCCCAGCACCACCGAATGCAACCGCGGCTGCTGGGCATCGCTGAGATGTTCGCCGATATCCGAGCCGCCGTGGAAAAAACCGCGCAGCAGCACGTAATGGTGTTCGCGCATTTCGCGCAGCCGCTTGATCACGCGGTGCATCGGCACGCCCAGCAGGGCCAGCGCGTGAGTCGCCAGCATGACGCTGGTCTCCAGCGCTTCCGGCACCACTTCGGCGGCGCCGGCGGCTTCGAAACGGGCAATGTCGGCATCCTCCGCGGCGCGCACCACCACCGGCAGGCCGGGACGCAACTCGCGGGCGTGGTGCAGCACGCGCAGCGACAATTGCGCATCGTTGGAAGTCACCACCACCACGTCGGCGCGCAGGATGCCGGCGGCGATCAGGGTTTCGCGGCGCGAGGCGTCGCCAAACACCACCGCATCGCCGGCGGCGGCGGCCTCGCGCACGCGCTCCGGATCGAGGTCGAGAGCGACGTGGGAGATGCCCTCCTTTTCCAGGAAACGCGCCAGATGCTGGCCGGTACGCCCGTATCCGCACAGGATGGCGTGCTTGTTGCTGGTGATGGTGCTGGCGGCAATCTGGGTCAAGGCCATCGAGCGCATCAGCCACTCTGAGGGGACCAGGCGCAGCACGATCTGGCTGCTGAAATGAATCAGCAGCGGCGCCAACAGCAGCGACAACACCAGCGCAGCCAGCACTGTTTGCATCACGGCGGGAGCGACCAACTGCTGTTGCATGCTCAAGGCCAGCAGTACAAAGCCGAACTCGCCGCCGGCGCACAGCCATAAACCGGTGCGCAAGGCCTCTCCCGGCGCGGCGCCGAACAGGCGCGCCAGGCCGACGGCAATCGCCAGCTTGAGCCCCAGCAGTCCAACCAGCACACCGGCCACGGCGAGGAAATGACGCGCAATCAGCGCCGGATCGAGATACATGCCGATGGTGATGAAAAACAGGCCCAGCAGGACATCGCGGAAGGGCTTGATGTCCTGTTCGACCTCGAAGCGGTATTCGGTTTCCGAAATCAGCATGCCGGCGATAAAGGCGCCCAAGGCCAGCGACAAGCCCGCCAGTTCGGTGATGAAAGACAGGCCCAGGGTAATCAGCAACACATTGAGCATGAACAGCTCGGCCGACTTGCGCCGGGCGACCAGGGTGAACCAGGTGCGCATCAGGCGCTGGCCGAAAAACAGCACGATGGTCAGCACCACCGCCGCTTTGAGCACTGCGGCGAACAGTGTGCTCGGCAGGGATTCGGCGCTGCCGGCCAGCGCCGGCAGCAGGATCAGCAGCGGGACCACGGCAATGTCCTGGAACAGCAGCACGCCCATGATCTGGCGGCCGTGCGGCGACTCGAGTTCCATGCGCTCGGCCAGCAGCTTGCTCGCCACCGCGGTGGAGGACATCGCCAGCGCGCCGCCCAGCGCCAACGCACCCTGCCACGACAATCCCAGCAGCCAAGCGGCCAGCAGGATCACCGCAGCGGTCACGAGGACCTGGGCCAGCCCCAGGCCGAAGACGATGCGCTTCATGCTGTAGAGGCGCGGCAGGGAAAATTCCAGGCCGATGGTGAACATCAGGAACACCACGCCGAATTCGGCCAGGTGCCGCGTTCCCACGGAGTCGGACATGAAGTTCAGCGCATGCGGGCCGATCACCGCGCCGACCAGCAGATAACCCAGCACCGGCGGCAGATTCAGCGCGCGAAACAGCGCCACCACCAGCACGGCGGAGACCAGCAGCAGCAGCACGAGTTGCAGGGTAGTGCCCATAAGTAACTATTTCTAAGCGTGACGAAGCGTAACGATGTGACGGTGCGGTTTGTTATAATCGGCTCAATCATAACTGCATACCCTCCATGAGCCAAACTGGCACCCCCGGCGGCGCACCCAGATTGCCGCCACGCCCGATCGAAATGGCGCGGCGCGTGCTGCAAATCGAGGCGGACGCCGTCGCCGCCCTGAGCGAGCGTCTGGGCGAGGATTTTCTGCGCGCGGTCGAGTTGATTCTAAGCTGTCGCGGTCGGATCATCGTCTGCGGCATCGGCAAATCCGGCCATGTCGGCCGCAAGATCGCCGCTACCCTGGCCAGCACCGGCACCCCCGCCTATTTCGTCCATGCCGCCGAGGCGGTCCATGGCGATCTCGGCATGATCACGCGCGACGACGTGCTGATCGCCCTGTCCAATTCCGGCGAGAACGACGAACTGCTCACCATCGTGCCCCTGGTCAAACGCCAGGGCGGCCGCCTGATCGCCATCACCGGCAGCCCGGCATCTTCGCTGGCGCGCGAGGCCGATGTGCATCTCGATGCCGGCGTCAAGGAAGAGGCCTGCCCGCTCAATCTCGCCCCCACCGCCAGCACCACTGCCGCCCTGGCGCTGGGCGATGCCCTGGCAGTGGCCTTGCTGGACGCGCGCGGTTTCGGCGCCGAGGATTTCGCTCGTTCGCACCCCGGCGGAGCCCTCGGCCGCCGCCTGCTGACCCATGTCAGCGACGTGATGCGGCCGGCGGAAAAAGTCCCCAGCATTCCTGAAACCCTGACTATCATCGAGGCGCTGGCGGCCATTTCCAGCGGCGGCATGGGCATGGTGGCGGTGAAAGATTCCAGCGGGGCGCTGGCCGGAATCTTCACCGACGGCGATTTGCGCCGCGCCCTGCAGAAACTCGGCGACCTGCGCGACACGCCGGTCGGCCGGGTAATGACGCGTCACCCGCGCACCATCGCGCCGGGGCGGCTCGCCGTCGAGGGGGTGCAGATGATGGAGGAGCACAAGATCACCCAGTTGCTCGTCATCGATGCCGACGGAAATCTTTGCGGCGCCCTCAACATGCACGACCTGTTCCGCGCCAAGGTGGTCTGATGTCCGCCGCCACTGCCCAGCAACAGGCGCGCCGGCTCAGGCTGATGGCCTTCGATGTCGATGGCGTGCTGACCGACGGCACCCTCTACTTCACTGCGCAGGGCGACGAAATCAAGGCCTTCAACTCCCTCGACGGGCATGGACTGAAAATGCTCGCCCAGGCCGGCATCGTGCTCGCCATCATCACCGGCCGCACCTCGCGCGCGGTCGAGTTGCGCGCCCGGAATCTCGGCATCGAACTGCTGCTGCAAGGCATCGAGGATAAACACGGCGCCATGCAGGGCCTGCTGAAACAACAGGGCCTGGGATTTGCCGCTGCCGGTTACATGGGCGACGACGTGGTCGATTTGCCGCTGCTGCGTGCCTGCGGGTTTTCCGCCAGCGTACCCAATGGCCATGCCTTGGTGCAATCTCAGGTGGATTATGTGACGCATGCAGCGGCGGGGCAGGGCGCGGTGCGCGAAGTCTGCGAGCTGATCCTCGCCGCCCAGGGCAAGCTGGACGCGGCACTGGCGCCCTATCTCGCCGCGCCATCGCCTTCCGCCGATCTTCCGGTGATACTTTCGTCATGAGGATCCACAGCGCCCACCTGCTGCCGCTGATGTTGCTGACTCTGCTGGCGGCGCTGACTTTCTGGCTCGAACGCGCCAGCCGGGTGGACGACAACGTCAACGGCAAACTGCGTCACGAGCCGGATTTCGTCGTCGACCATTTCACCCTGCGCCGCTTCAACCTGGACGGCGGACTGCAGCATTCGCTGATTGCGAGGAAAATGCTGCACTACCCCGACGATGACAGCACCAGCGTGATCGAGCCTGCGTTGACTTTCTTCGGTAATCCGCTGCCGACCCGGCTGAGTGCTCAACAGGCCCGGATCAGCAAGGACGGCAAGCAAGTGCTGCTTACCAACGAGGTACGAATGCTGCGCGAGGCCAGTGCCGATAGC
>CAYHXK010000144.1:0-6715 GCA_964360125.1 uncultured Sterolibacterium sp. | reverse complement strand
TTTTTGCAGAGAGTGAAAAAATCTCGTTTGAATTTGAATTAATAGAGGTGCCCATGAGTGCAGAGCTGGCGGAAATAGACAAGGCGGACGGATTCGACGACGCAGCCGAGGGCTTGGCTGTCGCCGCTTTGCCGCATCTGCCCAAGGTATATGGCGAGTTCATGCTCGAAATGCCGAGGGATCTGTATATTCCGCCGGACGCTCTGGAAGTGATCCTGGAGTCCTTCGAAGGACCCCTCGATCTGCTGCTCTACCTGATCCGCAAAGCCAACATCAGCGTGCTCGACATCCCCATGGCACCCTTGACACGGCAGTACCTGAGCTACGTCGAGGCCATGCACAAGCGCAATCTCGAACTCGCCGCGGAATACCTGTTGATGGCGGCGATGCTGATCGAGATCAAGTCGCGCATGCTGTTGCCGCGGCCACCCAAGGCGGATACCGGCGAGCCGGAGGATCCGCGCGCCGAACTGGTGCGGCGCCTGCTCGAGTACGAGCAGATGAAAGCCGCCGCCGCCAAGATAGACATGCTGCCGCAGGCAGAGCGCGACTATGAGTGGGTCACGGTGTGGATCGCGGACAAGGTGGCCGAACGCCTGCCCGAGGTCAGTTTGCGCGATTTGCAAACTGCCTGGCTGGGGCTGATGAAACAGGCGCGTATCATGCAGCACCACAAAATCAAGCGCCAGGAACTCTCCGTCAGAGAACATATGAGCCAGATTCTGCGTCGCCTGCAAGGTGGCGCCTTTGTTTCTTTCGACCGGCTGTTCGAGAGCGAGGCGGGCATTTCCAGCCTCGTTGTGAGTTTTCTCGCCATGCTGGAACTGGTGCGCGAGCGCCTGGTCGAAATCACCCAGAGCGAGGCACTCGCTCCCATTTATGTGAAATTGTCCGATGCAAACGCTCTACACTCCTGACGATTACAAGCGCGTACTGGAGGCTGCGCTGCTGGCTGCCGCCGAACCGCTGCCTTTGGCCGAGTTGAAACGGTTGTTTGACGACCCCTTTGACGACGATACCTTGCGTACCCTGCTGGCCGATCTGCGCAGCGACTGGTCGCAGCGCGGCGTCGAACTGGCGCAACTGGCCAGTGGTTGGCGTTTTCAGACCCGCCCGGCATATCAGCGCTACCTCGATCGGCTGAAGAACGAGAAGGCGCCAAAATATTCACGGGCGGTGATGGAGACGCTCGCCATCATTGCCTACCGGCAGCCGGTGACGCGCGGCGACATCGAGGATATCCGCGGAGTCGCGGTTTCGCCGAATATTCTCAAGACGCTGGAGGCGCGCGATTGGATCGATGCCGTCGGACATCGCGACGTACCTGGCCGCCCGGCGTTATACGCCACCACCAGGAAATTTCTGGACGACCTCGGACTGCGCAGTTTGGCAGAGTTGCCGCCGCTGACCGATGTCGAGCGGGTAATGGAGATCGCCGATGCCGCCCCCCCGCAAGCCTAGCCGCCCGGCGAAAACCAGTACGCCTTTCCGCAAACCTTCTGGGGCGCCCAAGCGGGAGCGCCAGACTGGCGAAAAGATCGACGCCAAGCATGCCTCCGTAGCGCACAGCGAAACCCGTAAACCCGGTGGCCCGCGGGGCTCGGGCGGCCCGCGTTCGACGCGTGGACTAAGCGCTGTGCCGAGCACCCGCCAGTCAACCCGGGGGAGGGCGCGCGAGCCAGCGGTGGAGGAGGCTTCCACCAAGCTGCACAAGGCGCTGGCCGATGCCGGCTTCGGCTCGCGGCGCGAACTGGAGGAATGGATACTGGCCGGTCGTGTCAGTGTCAACGGCGAGCCTGCCCATGTCGGCCAGCGCATCGGTCCGCAGGACAAGATTCGCGTCAATGGCAAGTTGGCGCATCTGCGTTTTGCCGCGGAGCGTCGCCAGCGCGTGCTGATGTATCACAAGCCCGAAGGCGAGATCGTCTCGCGCGACGATCCGCAGGGACGCCCCAGCGTCTTCGCCAAGTTGCCGAGAATGCGCGGTGATCGTTGGATCGCCATTGGCCGGCTCGATTTCAATTCCTGCGGCCTGTTGCTGTTCACCAACGACGGCACTTTGGCCGACCGCATGATGCATCCGCGTAGCGGTATCGAACGCGAATACGCGGTGCGGGTGGTCGGGGAACTATCCGAGGATGCAAAGCAGGGCTTGACCTCCGGCATCGAACTGGAAGACGGCCTGGCACGCTTCGGTCGCCTGGTTGATGGCGGCGGTGAAGGCACCAACCGCTGGTACCGGGTCACCCTCTTCGAGGGACGCAACCGCGAAGTTCGGCGCATGTTCGAGGCAGTCGGCGTGACGGTCAGTCGTTTGATGCGGGTGCGTTATGGGCCGGTACAGATGCCGCCACGCTTGAAGCGCGGGATGGTCTTGGAACTGGAACCGTCCGAAGTCGCCGTTTTGCTGAAACAGATTCCTGCCGCGACAAGCCACCCAAAAATGCCTGAAATCCCAGAAAAATCCGAGGAATGAGTTGCTTCGAGCGGGGCGCTCTTATATAATCGTTCTGTTAAGCGGTGTGTCGGATCGGGTCATGGGTGAATCAGGGTGGATTGAGCCTGAACCGATTTGATACACCGACATTTTCCAGTTCTCCGGCGCGCGGCAGGCTAGGCAAGACGAGAGAACACAAGAGGATGGGCGTTTCGCCCATTTTTTATTTGTAGCGGCGTTGGCGCTTTGTGCATGCTGTATGCAGCTGACTGAATTGATCGAACAGGCGGTAACCGGTTTGGGGTACGAACTCGTGGATTACGAGACCAGCCCCCGTGCGCGCCTATTGCGGGTTTTTATCGATGGTCCGCAGGGTGTCACCATCGACGACTGCGCCTTGGTGAGTAACCATCTGTCGCGCTTGTTTGCTGTGGAAGGCATCGATTATGACCGCCTCGAGATTTCTTCGCCGGGACTCGACCGGCCGCTCAAGAAACCGGCTGATTTTGTGCGCTTTGCAGGACACCAAGCGCAGCTGCGGATGCGCTTGCCGATCAATGGCCAGCGCAACTTTAGCGGCACATTGACGGGCGTGAAGGACGGCTTGCTGACGTTGCAGGGCGCCGAAACGGTTTACGTTCTGCCGCTGGAGCAGATCGAGAAGGCACGCTTGGTGCCTCAGTATTAACGAAATTTGAAAGAGATTGCGGGAGATCGGAAGATGAGTCGCGAATTGTTACTGCTGGTGGATGCCTTGTCGCGCGAGAAGAACGTGCAGAAGGACATCGTATTTGCCGCCCTGGAAATGGCGCTCGCCTCTGCTACCAAGAAGAAGACGCATGAGGAGGCGGATGTTCGTGTCGAGATTGATCGCGAGAGCGGCGAATTCGAGGCTTTTCGTCGTTGGCTGGTGGTCGAGGATGGTCTGGTCGAAAATTCCGAGCAGCAAATCGACTTGACGGACGCGCGGCAACAGATTTCCGATATTTCCATCGGAGACTACATCGAGGAGACGCTGGAGCCTGTCGATTTCGGCCGCATCGGCGCCCAGGCGGCCAAGCAGGTGATTCTGCAGAAAATCCGCGACGCCGAGCGCGAACAGATACTCAACGACTTCCTCGATCGCAAGGAGCACCTCGTCACCGGCACGGTCAAGCGCATGGAGCGTGGCAATGCCATCATCGAGGCAGGCCGTATCGAGGCGGCACTGCCGCGCGATCAGATGATCCCGCGGGAAAACCTGCGACCCGGCGACCGCGTCCGTGCCTGGCTGATGAAGATCGATCGCACCGCCCGCGGTCCTCAGCTCATTCTGTCGCGCACTGCGCCCGAGTTCATCATGAAGCTGTTCGAGTTGGAAGTCCCGGAGATCGAAGACGGTCTGCTCGAGATCAAGTCCGCCGCGCGCGACCCGGGAATCCGCGCCAAAATCGCCGTCAAATCCAACGATCCGCGGGTCGACCCGATCGGCACCTGCGTTGGCATGAGGGGTTCGCGGGTTACCGCCGTGACCAACGAACTGGCCGGCGAGCGTGTCGACATAATTCTCTGGTCGGCCGATCCCGCGCAATTCGTGATTGGCGCACTGGCGCCGGCCGAAGTCTCGAGCATCATGGTCGACGAGGAAAAGCACGCGATGGACGTGGTGGTCAACGAGGATAACCTGGCGATCGCCATCGGTCGCGGCGGCCAAAACGTTCGGCTGGCTTCTGAGCTGACCGGCTGGACCATCAATCTGATGACGGTGGAGGAGTCGCAGCAGAAGTCGGAACAGGAACAAGGCGTGATACGACAGTTGTTCATGGATAAACTCGACGTCGACCAGGAAGTCGCCGATATCCTGATCGAGGAAGGTTTTTCGACGCTGGAAGAAGTTGCCTACGTACCGCTCACCGAGATGCTGGAGATCGCCTCATTCGATGAGGCTACCGTCAATGAGCTGCGCGAACGCGCGCGCAATGTGCTGTTGACCGAGGCGATCGTAGACGAAGAGCAACTGGAAAACGTGGCTGAGGATTTGCTTGTACTCGATGGCATGGACAAGCCGCTTGCCGCCAAACTGGCGCGCGGAAATGTTCGTACCCGTGACGAATTGGCCGACCTGGCCGCGGATGAACTGGTGGCCCTCACCGGCATCAGCGAAGACCGGGCCAAGAGCCTGATTACCACGGCGCGTGCGCATTGGTTTGTAGCAGAATAATTGCAGGGGGCCTGTTATGGCACAGATGGACGTTTCACAATTTGCCAGCGAGCTGAAAATGCCCGCAACCGCTCTGCTTGAGCAGTTGCATAAGGCTGGCGTGACTAAGCAAGCCGCCAACGATACATTGACCGAACAGGATAAAGCCAAGCTGCTTGAGTACCTGCGCAAGTCCCATGGCGAGACGGAAGCCAAGGCCAAGATTACCCTGACGCGCAAGAAGACCTCCGAGATCAAGGCGGCCGATGCCAGCGGCAAGGCGCGCACCATTCAGGTTGAAGTTCGCAAGAAGCGCGTGCTGGTTCGACGTGACACGCCCGAGCTGGCTGCGGGAACCCCGGCGCCGGAGCCAGTGGCGGAACCGGTTGATCTGGCCCCTGCCCAGCCTGAACCTGCAGTGGTGGCAGAGGTCGTCGTCGTTGCCCCTGTTGCCGCGCCTGCGCCGGAACAAACTGTTGAAGCCAAGCCCGCCGTGCTTGAGACCGCGGAAAAGCAGAAGACCAAACCCAAGCCTGCGGTTGCACGAGTGGTCCGTCATGTCATTGGCGCCGATCAGACAGAGTTACGCCAGAAGGAGGCGCAGCGGCAGTCGGAATTGATGGCGCGTCAGGCAGCCGAGTTTAAGCAGAAGCAGGAACGTACGCGCATCGAATCCGAGCAACGCCTCAGCGGGCAGCAATCCGCCATCGAGTCCGCCCCAGCACAGGCTGAAATACCCACAGCGGAGTCCAAGGCAGGTGCTGCCGTTGCCGGAGTCTCCGGCACCCTGCACAAGCCGGCGGTCAAGCCCGAGGACAAGAAGGCCGTCAAGAAACCGATCAGCAGCACCTGGAAAGAAGATGCCGCCAAGAAACGCGGCATCAAGACACGCGGCGAGACCGGTCCCACTGGTTGGCGCGGCGGACCGGGCGGTTCCAGAGGGAGGGCGGCGCGCCACGGCAGTCGCACCGAGGAGGTACATGTCGTTCAGGAGCCGATCGAGCAGATCGTTCGCGAAGTCCATGTCCCCGAGACGATTTCAGTTGCCGACCTGGCGCACAAGATGTCGGTAAAGGCCACTGAAGTGATCAAGACCCTGATGAAGATGGGCTCCATGGTCACTATCAATCAGGTGCTCGATCAAGAAACGGCGATGATTCTCGTCGAGGAAATGGGGCATAAGCCATTTGCCGCCAAGCTGGACGATCCCGATGCTTTCCTGGTGGAGGATGCTGTCGGCGCCAAGGAATACGTCATGACGACGCGAGCGCCGGTGGTCACGGTGATGG
The DNA here is from genome assembly GCA_964360125.1 of uncultured Sterolibacterium sp. GTDB lineage: Bacteria > Pseudomonadota > Gammaproteobacteria > Burkholderiales > Rhodocyclaceae > JACRAR01. The sequence goes on along the minus strand of CAYHXK010000144.1, from coordinate 810 downwards.
GACATGTGGACCACGGCAAGACCTCGTTGCTCGACTATATCCGCAAAGCCCGTGTCGCCCATGGCGAGGCGGGCGGCATTACCCAGCATATCGGCGCGTATCACGTGGAAACGCCGCGCGGCATGGTCACTTTCCTGGATACGCCGGGACACGAAGCGTTTACGGCGATGCGCGCGCGCGGCGCCAAGGCCACCGACATCGTGATTCTGGTGGTTGCGGCCGACGATGGCGTGATGCCTCAGACCAAGGAAGCGATTGCCCATGCCAAGGCTGCCGGTGTGCCTCTGGTGGTGGCGGTGAATAAGATCGACAAGCCCGACGCCAACCCGGATCGCGTCAGGCAGGAACTGGTTGCCGAGAGCGTGATTCCCGAGGAGTTCGGCGGCGACACGCCCTTCGTGCATGTTTCGGCGAAGACCGGCGCGGGTATCGACGAACTGCTCGAGCGCGTGCTATTGCAGGCCGAGGTGCTGGAACTGAAGGCGGCCAAGGATGCGCCTGCCAAGGGCCTGGTGATCGAAGCACGACTCGACAAGGGTAAAGGTCCGGTGGCGACGATACTGGTGCAATCGGGCACGCTGCGTCGCGGCGACGCGCTGCTGGTCGGAGCCGTGTTCGGCAAGGTGCGGGCCATGCTCGACGAGAACGGCAGGTCGGTGGAAGAGGCCGGCCCGTCGATTCCGGTCGAGATCCAGGGGCTCACCGATGTGCCGGGCGCCGGCGACGAAGCCATGGTGCTGGGCGACGAGCGCCGGGCGCGCGAGATCGCGCTGTTCCGCCAGGGCAAGTTCCGCGACGTCAAGCTGGCCA
>CAYHXK010000143.1:0-6752 GCA_964360125.1 uncultured Sterolibacterium sp. | reverse complement strand
ATATTCGTGCCTGTTCTGCAGCATGTAGCGCATCAGCCCCGACCACAACAGGGCGATCGTGCCGCCGGTGCGGTAGTCCGGGTCGATGCAGGAGCGGCCGATTTCGACTGTGCTGTCGCGGAAATTCTTCAGTCGATCCAGGTTGAACTCGGTCTCCGAGTAATAGCTGCCGGCGCGCCGGGCGGCCTCCGGCGACAGTATCCGGTAGGTGCCGACGATCCTGCCCGTCGCTTCGTCGCGCACGATCAGGTGTTCGCAGAAGGGGTCGTAGTAGTCCCGGTCCACTCCGGGAATCTTGGTCTGCAGCCTGGCGCCCATCTCCTCGGCAAACACGCGGTAGCGCAGGCGTTGCGCCTCAAGGATTTCGGATTTGCCGTGGGCAAGACCGACGTGCAATGGGTGTTTGATCGGCTTTGTGGGTTGTTGCACAAGATGCAGCATGGCTTCCTCCTGTCGTTGCGTAGCAGTGGCTACGCTGCACACTTTAGAAAACACATGTTGCAAATGTGTTAATCGCTTATGAAATTCACGTGAAGGGAACGCTTTCGGGTTTGGATCCTGGTTGCGCCCGGCTGTCACATAGTTGTCATGTCGGCATACCATAATTCTCATCAACCCTATGTTCTCGGCGTATTCATGCGATATCTTTACGGTGTGTTGACCTCTTGAGGTTCCGTGCCATATTTCTCTCCGATATCCATCTCGGAACGCGCGGCTGCCAGGCGGGACGACTCATCGATTTTCTGCGCGAGCACGAATCCGACCATCTCTTTCTGGTCGGGGATATCGTCGATTTCTGGGCGATGAGCAGAGCGATCCACTGGACGCCGGAGCAGAACACCGTGGTGCAGAAAGTGTTGCGACGGGCGCGGCGCGGGGATCAGGTGATGCTGATTCCCGGCAACCATGACGAATCCCTGCGCGAGTACGTCGACACCTCGTTCGGCGACATCCGCGTGATCCGCGAGCACATCCACACCGCGGCCGATGGCCGCCGCTACCTGCTGCTGCACGGCGACGAATTCGATCAGGTGATGCGCCATCACCGCTGGGTGGCGGTGCTGGGCGACATCGCCTACAACCTCCTGGTGCGCGTCAATGCCTGGCTTTCCTGGCTGCGGCGCACCCTGCGCATTTCCGGCTACTGGTCGCTGGCCGGCTACGCCAAACGCCGCATCAAGCGGGCGGTCAATTTCATTTACGATTTCGAGGACGCGGTGATCCATGCGGTACGCGAGCGCGGTCTCGACGGCGTCATCTGCGGGCACATCCACAGCGCCGCCATCCGCGAGATGGACGGTCTGACCTACATCAACTGCGGCGACTGGGTGGATAGCTGCACCGCCATCGTCGAGCATTTCGACGGGCGCATGGAGCTGATCGAGTGGCGAGCCGCGAGAGTAGCTTAAAGTCGCTCGCTGCTCGTCTGGCTATGACGGGTAAAGATTGCCTGATCCGGGATTGTGAGGCGCCATTCCATTCGCGGTCTTGGTCGCAGTCGTTTTGATTTGTCCCCGGCGCATGGATGCGGAGTAACAAAGAGTACATTTTTCCGTAACAATCCGCCGCTAGATTACCTCCCTTTGAGGGGGAGATGCATGCGTTCCTGGCATGACACGGCCAGACACAAGGCGCGCATCGAAATCATTCCGATGATCGATGTGATGATGTTCATGCTGGTATTTTTCGTGTTGATCAGCGTAAATGTCATTCCGGCGACGGGGATCAAAACCAACCTGCCCACTTCCTCCGCGACCAGCAAGAATAACGAAGCGAAGGTCGCGGTCATTACCTTGAACAGCGAAGCTCATGAGTCGCAAACATGCGCCACTACGATCGGTGAATTGAGAGTTATTCTGGGCGATCAGGCTTTCCCCCTGAAATGGGAAGAGACCACGATGGATGACGGGAAGCCCTTGGTGGTGTCAATTCTTGATAACAACGGATCTCTTTTTCTGGAATTCATAAAAACCAAAGAGGGCCTTTGGGCGGAAATTGCCGGTGTTATTTGCAAAACAGGCGTGGATCTCGAAACCCAGTTTTCCGGGGAGCAGATTCGGGTGGGCCCTGCGGCTAACTGGGTATTGCGCTATGCCTTAAGAAACGGTGGCAAATTCACTCTGACAAAGCTCGGGACAGAACAGCTGCGTATAGCGACAAGCGGTTGGAGTGGCATTTTTTCTCCCAGAGCAAAGTAGACTGGTATGGCTCTGGCCTACGCCCGCCGCAACCAGTCCCTCACCCTTAGCGCGACCCAGGCGCCATCGTCCAGCGGGATATCGTGGCCGGCGCCGGGATGCTCGGCGAAATCAGCCCGCCAGAGACGCGCCAGCCGTCGCGAACAGCGTGGGTCGACCAGGGTATCTCCGGCGCCGGCGAGGAACAGCATGCGCACGGGGGGCTGGTGCGTCGGCGCGCAGTAGCGGCTCGCGGCCCACAACTGCCGCAACGCGTTGGCGCGCGAGACCGGGCGCTCGTGCCGCCAGGCGCTCCATGCCTCGACGATCTGCGCGCGATTTCCGGCCAGCTTGCTGGTGATGCGCAGGATGGTTGCTTCCCGTGCAGCGGCGCTGCCGCAGGGCAGGGCAAGCTTGAGCAGGGCCGGATAGTTGCCGGGCCGTAGGCGCTGATAGAACGGGCTGAACGGGCGCAGGCTGGTGCTGATGAGCACGCAGCCTGCGAGTTCTTCCGGATGTCTGTCGGCCCAGGCCACGGCCACCATCGCACCCAGCGACATCGCCAGCAGGTGGTAGGGCGGGCGGATGCTCCGAGCCAGCAGTTCGGCGCGGCAATGCTCGGCCATCGCTGCGACGCTGGTCGGGCTTTGCATGCGGTTCAGGCGACCGTTGCCGGGCAGGTCGAGCGCAACGATGTCGGCGTCTGGAATCACGCTGCGGAAGGTGACAGGGAAATCGCCCCAGTGACGGCTCTCGCGCGTCAGCCCGCGCAGGAATATCCAGGTGCTCATGGCCCCCCACCCCTCATCCCCCGCCCCTAGGGCGAGGGTGACGCTGGTTCGCCGCTATGCGGCTCCGGTTCGTAGACTGCACCGCCCTTGAGGCGGCTCTGCGGGCGGTGCTCATGCGCCAGCCCCCCGGTACCAGAGAGCCAGGGCCGTTTCTCTGTGCCGTTCCCGTTCCGCGCCGATCGGTAGCCAGCGACGATAGCTGCTGGCCGCGCGGGCGAGGAAATCCAGCCAGGACAGGTGCCGCCGCAGGACGCGCTGCTGGCGATGTCCGATCAGTGGGTTGAAGATCCCGTGGCGCGAAAAGATCTGGCGCGGATTCTTCTTCACCCACAGCCAGGAACCCATCTCCAGCGTCAGCGGCAGGAAAATACGCCGCGGATCCGCGGTCGCCCGCCGGTACAGGTAGTCCCACATGTCGCCGTGCGCCAGGTACTGGCGGCTCTGCGGCTCGAACAGGTAGTTGTGATTGGTGTAGGTCTCGTCGTAGATGGCTTTCAGTGCATGCACCTCGGCCAGGTGCTCAATCGGCAATGCGGTATGGGCGTAGGGAAACCAGATGCGGTCGTGGATGCCGAACCCCGAATGGCAGTCGACGGTCAGGCTGAATTCGCGCGCCAGCAGTTCCTCTTCAACGACGCGGCAGACAGCCTGGCTTTCGGCTTCCATCGGGGCATCCAGAGGTCCGCGGTACCAGGGCAATCCCGCGCTGATGCGTTGGCCGCCGATCATGAATGGCACGCGCTCCATCGATTCCAGCGGTGCGTTGCGCATGAGGTCGATGCCGTTTGGGTTGGCGCGCGTGCCGCGCCAAATGCCGCCGGGATTGACCAGCGGCATGAAGACGAGGCGCACCGACTCCAGCTCCTTGTGCAGCACGCTGTCCCAGCGCAGGCGCACCATCAGGCTGCGCAGATAGACGAGAACCACCTCGGCGCCGATGCGCTCGAGGCCATGGAAGCCTCCGAAGAAGCCGACTGCGGGAACATCGGCGGCGGGATTGCCCAGCGCCACCGTATACACCGGGAAGCGGCGTTCCCCGGCGTCTACTTCGCACACTACCCGCGCTTCGAGGTGCGGCGCCCCCTCCTCGATGATCCGCTCCAGTTCTGCCAGTTCGGGGAATGCGGAGGGGGACATGACGGTTGCGGGATGACCAAATATGGAAGGATAACCCGGACAGACATCCCGATTGTTACAGGTCGCGCAACGACCAATTGTCGCAGCGCTGAAACAGGGGCGTAACATCCTGTCGCTAAGATGGTTCCATCCCCGATCCGACTGGGAGTGCCCCGGCGATGACGCTGACCATCAAGATAATCGACCTGCAAGAAATCATCGACAAGCTCTTTGACGGTATGCTTAAAATATGGCTGCTGGACGACCTGTGAAGCAGGTGAGTTCCATGCGCAACTTCATTAGCAGGGCGATTTCCCATCCGGTGTTGTCGCTGGGCAGCACGTTTCTTTGGGGACTACTGGAACTAGTTGCCCTGCAGCGCTCGCGCCTGGGCAATCCTCACACTTCGGATAAGCGTCGCGCTCGGTAGATGGCTGCACCGCCATCGTCGAACATTTCGACGGGCGCATGGAGCCGATCGAGTGGCGGGCCGCGAGGGAAGCCTGGCTGGCTGAAGTCGCCAGCGCGACCGGCTTCACATCAATGCCTCGCTTTACGCTTTGTCACATATCCATAATACAAACGACATCCTGATGTAAGACCGGCTACCTAATCTGCCCCATTGACGGCTCACCTCGTTGCGTGGGCTTCATTTTCGTAACTCACCTAGGGGCAACCACATGAATGACCGCACCAATCTGCCGGCGCGCCGCGCCGACCCGGATGATATTGGCTACAACGATTCCGCAAGCCCGAGCTTTGACTCCGTTCTGGCCGCCCGCCTAAGCCGCCGCGACTTCATGCTTGGCAGCGCCAGTTCCGGCGCCATGGCCATCTTTGGCGGCATCTCGCTGACCTCGCTGGCTGCCTGCGACGGTAGCGGCGACGCTGCCGCCGCCACCGCTGTCGAGACGCTGCTGGGCTTCAAGGCCGTGCCAAAAAGCCTGGCCGATGTTGTGCTGGTGCCGGATGGCTACAGTTTCGACATCATTTACGCTCTGGGCGACCCGCTGACCGCCAGCACTGCAGCCTACAAAAATGACGGCACCGACACCGACTACGGAAACCGCGCCGGCGACCACCATGACGGCATGGAATACTTCGGCCTGAGCGCCGACGGCGCACCCTCTGTCACCAGCAACGACCGCGCACTGATCGCCATGAACCATGAGGCGACTACGGACGAGACGCTCTCGTCCTTCTTCCTGCACGCCAACGGCGGCACCAAGACCCTGCCGCGCCCCGCCTCTGAAGTGGACAAGGAAACCGCGATCCATGGCATTGCCGTATTTGAAATCAAGAAAACCAACGGCAAGTTTGCCTACCTGAAGGATTCCGCCTTCAACCGTCGCGTCACCTCGCTGACCCCGGTCGAAATCTATGGCCCCGTACGCGGCAATGCGCTGCTCAAAACCAAGTACTCGCTTAACGGCACCACGACACGCGGCACCATCAACAACTGCGGCACGGGTCGCAGCCCCTGGGGCACGCTGCTGAGCGGCGAGGAAAACTGGAACGGCTACTTCACCCGCCCGACGGGTGACGATGCCGCACGCGGCAACGACAAGAGCGTGACCTCCCTCAAGCGTTACGGCCGCGCGGAGGGTGCCGCCAGCCGTCACGGCTGGGAGAGCGTGGTTAGCGGCGAAGACCAGTATGCGCGCTGGAAGAATGCCAAGACCGGCGCCTCCACCGATGGCACGGATGACTATCGCAATGAAATGAACGGCATGGGCTACATCGTCGAACTCGACCCCTACGACAAGACCAAGGCCGTCAGGAAGCGCACCGCCATGGGCCGTTTCGCCCACGAAGCGGCGACCGTCTCCAGGCTGGTGGCCGGCAAGCCGCTGGCGGTGTACATGGGCGACGATTCCCGCAACGAATACATCTACAAGTGGGTGTCCGCCGCCACATGGGTCGCCGCCGATGCGACCGCGACCGACCGTCTGGCCATGGGCGACAAGTACCTGGACACCGGCAAGCTGTACGTTGCCAAGTTCGGCGCCGACGGCACCGGCCAGTGGATCGAGCTGTCCATCGGCAACCCAACCATCGCTGCTTATACCGGCTATGCCTTCGCCGACCAGGCCGATGTATGCGTGAATTCCCGCATTGCCGGGGATGCCGTGGGCGCCACCAAGATGGATCGTCCCGAGTGGGGCAACGTCAACCCGGCTAATGGCGATGTCTATTTCACGCTGACCAACAACAGCAACCGTAAAGTCGATGCCACCAGTTCGTCCCATTCCGTCGTGGATAGCGTCAATCCCCGCTACTACAGCGACATCAAGGGCACCTCCACGGTCCAGACCGGCAACCCCAACGGCCACATCATCCGCATCGCCGATGCGGGCGGCGATGCCGCCGCCACCAGCTTCACCTGGGACGTATTCCTGTTCGGCGCCGAGTCTTTCGCCAGCCCGACAGGCATCAACCTGTCCGGCCTGACCGCCGACCAGGATTTCTCCAGCCCGGACGGTCTGGTGTTCTCGCCCTCCACCGGCATCTGCTGGATCGAGACCGACGACGGCGCCTATACCGACGTCACCAACTGCATGATGCTCGCCGCCCTGCCGGGCAAGGTGGGCGATGGCAACAAGGTCGCGCTGTCCTACAACAAGGCCGACGCCAGCACACTAAAGGTGGATACCTATGTCGGCAAGAA
>CAYHXK010000142.1:0-6765 GCA_964360125.1 uncultured Sterolibacterium sp. | reverse complement strand
AGGCTCGTGACGGGCGGGATCTTCCGGTGTGGATCACGCAGCCTCCCGAGGTGGTTTCCGGTAAACCAGCGCCCGCCATCGTGTTGGTGCATGGGGGTCCCTGGGTGCGAGGCGGCTTCTGGGCCTGGAATCCAATGGCGCAGTTTCTGGCATCGCGTGGCTACCTTGTAATAGAGCCGGAGTTTCGCGGTAGCACCGGCTACGGCGAAGCTCACTACAAGGCTGGCTGGAAGCAGTGGGGCCAGGCCATGCAAGATGACGTCGCCGACGCATTGCTCTGGGCACAGCAACAGAAACTTGCGACCGACAGGGCGTGCATTGCCGGTGCCTCTTACGGCGGCTACAGTACCTTGATGGGCCTGATTCGGCACCCGCAGCTTTATCGTTGCGGCATTGCGTGGGCGGCGGTGACCGATTTGCAGCTGTTGGTCAAAGGCTCTTGGTGGGAGGACGACGACATTAGCTACCTTTCACGCAAATACACCATTCCGGAAACAATAGGCGACTCGGAAATAGATGCCGAAATGTTGGCAAAGAATTCACCGGTACTGCTTGCCAATCGGATCAACGCGCCGCTACTGTTGGCTTTTGGCGAGGCCGATCGGCGTGTTCCTTTGACGCATGGAAACAGGATTCGCGAAGCCCTGCAACAAGCCAATCAGGAACCCGAGTGGGTCACTTATCCCGGTGAGGGCCACAGTTGGGCCATGATGAAAACGCGTATCGACTTTGCTCAACGCGTCGAAAAATTTCTGGCCAAACATCTGCCGCTGGAGCCGCGCTGACTCAACGCGTTACCCCGATTTATCATGGGTTACTTGGTTGTGCATCTAGGGCATCGATTACGGTCCATTTTGGCTGGTCAGCTACTATGTGACTGCTATTGTTTAGGGTTGTAGGACGCTTGCCCTGAGGAATGGGCGTGGCAAGGCACGGAGGGCAGGCGTCCTACAACCCTAAACATTAGCCGAGATTTGCGTCTCCAGTAGCAACCGTCGATCCCGATGAAGCGGAATCGGCGGCCGACTTTGGATCTGAAATGCTGGTTGGGTTAGCGCTGGAAGCGGTGGCGAGTTTGGGCGGTTCCCCATTCAGGAAATAACCTGCGGCTACCAGAGGCTGATGCGCTGCTCCGGCGCCACGAACATTTGGTCCCCGGCCTTGACGCCGAAGGCGGCATAGAAGGGCGGCTGATTCATCAATGGGACATTGGCGCGGAACATCTGCGGCGCATGGGGATCGATCTTGATCAGCCGGATCGTTTCCGCGTCGCGCGACTTGCCGCGCCAAACCTGCGACCAGCCCATGAAAAAGCGTTGATCTCCGGTGTAACCGTCGAGTACCGCTGCCTCGCGTCCGCCCAGGGAAATCCGGTAGGCCTTGTAGGCAATCGCCAGGCCCGAGTTGTCGGCGATGTTTTCGCCCAGCGTCAGTTCGCCGTTGACGGGATAACCGGGCAGGGGACTGAAAGCGCTGTACTGCGCGACCAAAGCCCGGGTGCGCTGCGCGAATTTCTCGTGGTCCTGCTGGGTCCACCAGTCGCGCAGGTTGCCGTCGCCATCCGACTGGCTGCCCTTGTCGTCGAAGCCGTGGCTGATCTCGTGGCCGATGACCGCGCCGATGCCGCCGTAGTTCACAGCGTCGTCGGCGGCGGGATTGAAGAAGGGCGGCTGGAGGATCGCGGCGGGAAACACGATCTCGTTCATGCTCGGGTTGTAGTAGGCATTGACCGTCTGCGGCGTCATATACCATTCGCCGCGATCGATCGGCTGGCCGAGCTTGGCAATCTCCCTCTGGTATTCGAAGCGCCGGGCGCGCACTACGTTGCCGACCAGGTCATCCCGCTTGACTGTCAGCGTGCCGTAGTCGCGCCATTGATCGGGATAGCCGATTTTCGGGGTGAATTTGGAGAGCTTGACGAGCGCCTCCTTTTTCGTCTCCGGGCTCATCCATTCCAGCGTCTCGATGCTCTGGCGGTAGGCCGTCAGCAGGTTGTCCACCAGCGCCTGCATGCGTTCCTTGTATTGCGGCGGGAAGTGCCTGGCTACATACAGACGGCCGAGTCCTTCGCCCATCGACTGCTCGACCAGTTCCACGCCGCGTTTCCAGCGCGGACGGTTTTCCGGTATGCCGCGCAGGGTTTTGCCGGAGAAGGCAAATTCTGCGTCGACAAAACGCTGGTCGAGGTAGGGCGCATAGGCTTTCAGCAAGTGCCACTTGAAGTAGGTCTGCCACACCGGCAGCGGCGTTTTTTCGAGGAGTTTGCCCAGGTCCTGGAAATAACTCGGCTGGCGCACGATCACGTAGCCCACCTTGTCGCCGATCCCGGCGGCGGCGAAATATTGTTTCCAGTCGTAGCCGGCCACCAGTTCCGGCAGCTTGCCGACTTCGGTCTTGTTATAGGTCTTGACCGGATCGCGGTTCTCCACCTTGGTCCACTGTACCTTGGCGAGCCCCGTCTCGAAATCGAGAATGTTCTGCGCCGCCCGGCCGGAGTTCTTCTGGCCCGTCATCCCCAGCATTTTGGCTACGTGTTTCAGGTACTCGGCGCGCGCGTTTTTGAGCTTGGCGTCGTCGAGCTTCAGGTAGTAATCCCGGTCGGGCAGGCCCAGGCCGCCCTGGCTCAGATAAACCGCATAGCGGCTTGAGTCGCGGGCATCCTGGTCTATGCCCGCGAGGATCGGCAGATTCACCCCGAGTGCCGTGAGGCGTGCCAGCAAGGCGGGAATCTCGCGCTTGTCCTGGAGGCCGTCGATGCGTGCAAGCTCGCTTTGGAGCGGCTTCAATCCGCGCGTTTGCGCGGTGGCCTGGTCCATGAAGCTGTTGTAAAGGTCGGCAATCTTGCGCGCCTCGACGCCGGCCGGAAGATCTTTTTTGGCGGCGAGTTCATCGATGATGGCGCGCAATTGTGACTCGGCGGAATCGCGCAACTGGTCGAAGGAACCAAAGCGCGCGCGATCGGCGGGAATTTCCACGCTGTTGAGCCATTTGCCGGAAACATGGCGGAAAAAATCCTCTTGCGGCTTGACGGAGGCGTCGATGTATTGCAGGTCGATGCCGGATCCCATGGGCTTTGCGGGCGCCGTGGTCTCGGCGGCAAGCGCGAATCCCGGCGCCAAGGACAGCAGCAGCGCTGCCATGAATGTGCGAATCATTGATTTTCTCCGTACGCGGTGAGGTGGAAGGGAATCATTATATTGACATATTGGCGGCATGGCTCCGGGCGCTCTGGTAGCATTCCGGCGATGAGGGAAAATACAAATGGGACGGGACGGATGCGGTTGGCGGCCGGTGAAAACATGTCGGGTGTCTTGCTGGTCCTCCTGTCGGCGGCCGGGTTCGGCGCCATGCCGATCTTCGCGCGTTATGCCTATGCCGACGGCGCGAACCTGTATGGCGTATTGATCATGCGTTTCTGGGTGGCGGGCCTGCTCCTGCTGGCGCTGACTGCCTGGCGCGGAACGCCCTGGCCGGGCAGGGCCAAACTGGCGCAGCTGGCCGCGATGGGCGGCATCGGCTATACGGGGATGTCCTATTGCTATTTCGCGGCGCTGAACTACCTGCCGGCGGGGCTGGTTTCCCTCTTGCTGTATGCCTACCCCATCATGGTGAGCGTGCTGGCGGTGCTGTTTCTGCACGAAAAAGTCACGCTCCTCCAATGCTGCGCGCTGGCGCTGTGCGCGTTGGGCACTCTGTTGATCGTCGGCGCGGACAGCCTCCCTGGCGGCGTCCCCCTGTCGCCGCAGGGCCTGGGCCTGGGATTGGGCGCGGCGCTGATCTACGCGGGATATATCACGTTGGGCGCCAGGGTCACTCGGCAACTCGACCCCGTGCTGGCCACAACCGTGATCTGCCTGGCGGCGGCAGGCGCATTCACTCTGGTCGCCCTGGCACTCGCGCAACTGAGCCTGCCGACGCGCTTGCCGGCCAGCCTGCCGGGCTGGGGCGGGTTGCTGGGAGTGGCCGTCGTCTCGACCGTGCTGGCCATCGTCGCCTTTTTCGCCGGCCTGAAACGGCTCGGCGCGGCGCAGACAGCCATGCTCTCGACCTTCGAGCCGCTCGTCACTATCACCCTGTCCGCGTGGTTGTTGTCCGAGTCGCTGACCCCCTGGCAGACCCTGGGCGGGGCGGCAACGCTGGGCGGGGTGGTCTGGCTGGCCGGCCTCGGGCAGAATAGCCGGGCAAGCGAGCAGGCATGATTCGGCCAGGCATTTCTCCAACCGTGCATAAGCCGCCCGGGCGGTTATAAAAGCGCGATAATGTCCTCGTCATCGTCGTCCGGTTGTCATCCGGCCGGCGATTTTTTGAACTATTTTTTTCGGAATCAAAAATATGTTGCGACTGGCTTTTCTCGCCCTGCTCCTTGTTGCCGGCCTTGCCGCCTGCGGCAAGGGTTCGGATAAGACCGACAAGGGCGCTGCGACGGCCGAACGTCCGCTGTTGATCGCGCCGGAAGACCTGCATATCGTGCGCAGCAACGCATTGGCCGCCGGCCCTTCGATTACCGGCTCGGTACTGCCGGAGCGGCGCGCGGACCTGCGTGCCGAGGTTGCGGCGGTGGTGTTGCAGGTGCTGAAGGAAAATGGCGACCAAGTACGGCGCGGCGATCTGCTGGTGCGCCTGGACGATTCCGCCATCCGCGAAAGCCTCGCCTCGGCGGAGGCCGCGTTGCGCGCGGCCAGCCAGTCCTTCGAGCAAGCGGAGCGGCAATTTCAGCGCATGACGACCTTGCGCACCTCGGGGATGACGTCCACGCAGCAGTTGGAAGATGCCGAGACGCGCCGCAACAATGCACAAAGCGAACTGGAGGCGGCCAGGACCCGGGCGGCGCAGGCCCGCCAGCAGCTGCAGCGCACCGCGGCGCGGGCGCCGTTCGACGGCATCGTCAGCGATCGCAAGGTCTCCGCCGGCGACACCGCGCAGGTGGGCAAGGAACTGGTGAAGGTGATCGATCCGGCCAGCATGCGCTTCGAAGGCTTGGTGTCGGCGGACAGCATCGGCAGCGTGAAAGCCGGGCAGGCGGTGTCCTTTCGGGTCAATGGCTACGGCGAGCAGGAATTCATCGGCAAGGTCAGGCGCGTCAACCCGGCGGCCAACGCCACCACCCGCCAGGTCGAAGTCCTGGTGGATTTCGTTGACGGGAATCAGCCCAAACTGGCCGGCCTGTATGCCGAGGGCCGCATTGAAACCGCCAGCACCACCAACCTGACGATCCCCGTCACGGCGCTGGTGCGCGACGGCGACAAGACGGCCGCCTGGCGCTTGCAGGGCAATACCCTGCACAAGGTCAGCCTGCACATCGGCGAGCGCGATCCCCGCAGCGGAGATTACGTGCTGCGCAGCGGATTGGCCTCGGGCGACCAGTTGCTACGCTATCCGTCGGCCACGCTGAAGGACGGCCAGAAAGTGGAAATTGCGGCCGTATCCGCCATGCCACCGGCCATGCCACCTGCCGCCCCCACCAAGGCGGCCGCAGTCGAGGCGGGGAAATAGCCATGTTGCTATCCGACTTCAGCATCAAGCGGCCGGTAACGACGGTCGTCGTCATCATCATGCTGATGTGCCTGGGTCTGCTGGCGCTCAAGAAGCTGCGCGTCAACCAGATTCCCGATGTCGAGCAGCCGGTGATGGTCGTCAACATCCCCTATCCCGGCGCGTCGCCCGAAACCGTCGAGCGCGAAATCGTCAATCGCGTCGAAAAAGCCTTGCAGAGCATTTCGCAGATCTATCAAATCCGCTCCACCGCCAGCGAAAGCTCCGCCAGCATCGTCATCATCTTCAATTTCAAGAAGAACATGACTGAAGCGCCGGACGAAATCCGCAATGCGATCGCCTCGGTCCGCCACAAGCTGCCGGTGGAAATGCGCGAACCGATCCTGCGGCGCATCGATCCATCGGCGCAGCCCATCATGCAATTGGCCTTGTCGTCCACCACCCAGACGCACGCCGAGATCTCCCGCCTCGCCGAAGACACATTGGCCGACAGATTCCGCGCCATCGACGGGGTCGCGGTGGTCAACGTCAATGGCTCGCTGCGCCGCGAGCTTTCGGTGCTGCTGCGCGCCGAAAAGCTGCGCGAGTACAACATCTCGGTGACGGAAGTGGTGAGCGCCTTGCGCAATCAGAACACCACCGCCCCGGTCGGGCGCGTCAAGGGCGCGCTCGACGAACAAAGCATACGCCTGGTCGGGCGCATCGAGTCGCCCGCCGAGTTCGAGCAGATCGTGCTGAAACGCCGCGGCAACGAAGTGGTGCGCCTGGGCCAGGTGGCCGGCGTTGCCGATGGATTCGCGGAACTTTCCGGCTTCAGTCTGCGCAACGGTCACCCGAATGTCGGCATCTCGGTCACCCGTTCGCGCGACGCCAGCACCGTCGCGGTCGCCAACAAGGTGCGCGCGCTGATGGCGGAGATCAACAAGACGCTGCCGCCCGGCTCCAAACTGGAAGTGACCCATGATTGCGGCGAGGATGCGCAAGAGAGTCTGGCGAATGTGATCGAGGCACTGATGTTCGGCGCCCTCCTGACGATTTTCGTGGTCTATGCCTTCCTCAATTCGTGGCGCTCCACGCTCATCACCGCGCTGGCCCTGCCGACCTCGGTGATCGCCGCCTTCATCGCCGTGTGGGCCTGCGGCTTCACCCTCAACTTCATGACCCTGCTGGGCCTCTCGCTGGCCATCGGGGTGCTGATCGACGACGCCATCGTGGTGCGCGAAAACATCGTCCGGCATATGGAAAGGGGCGCGGACCGGCGCACCGCCGCCG
>CAYHXK010000141.1:0-6833 GCA_964360125.1 uncultured Sterolibacterium sp. | reverse complement strand
TACCGCCGCCGCTTTGCGCGGCTCGGAAATCGGCGCCGAAATTGTGCTAAAGGCGACCAAGGTTGACGGCGTCTACACCGCCGACCCGGTCAAGAACCCGGACGCCACGCGCTATGCCCGGATCAGTTTCGACGAAGCCATCAACCGCAACCTGAAAGTCATGGATGCCACGGCTCTGGCCTTGTGCCGCGATCAGCGCTTGCCGATAAACGTCTTCTCGATTTTCAAGGAAGGCGCGCTGAAACGCGTGGTGCTGGGCGAGGACGAGGGCACCATGGTGCATTGCTGAGGAGAGCAGGATGATTGCCGATCTCAAGAAGACAACAGAGCAAAAGATGCTGAAATCGCTGGAGGTGTTGAAAACCGACTTGGGCAAGGTGCGTACCGGTCGCGCCCATCCCGGCATACTCGACCATGTTCAGGTCGATTACTACGGTTCCCTGGTGCCGATCGGGCAAGTTGCCAACATCACGCTGATCGATGCCCGTACCATCGGTGTTCAGCCCTGGGAAAAGCCGATGATAGGCAAGGTTGAAAAAGCCATCCGCGACGCCGACCTCGGCCTCAATCCTGCCACTCAGGGCGACATTATCCGCGTGCCGACCCCGGCGTTGACCGAGGAGCGACGCCGCGAGCTGATCAAGCTGGTCAAGCATGAGGGTGAGAACGCCAAGATCGCCGTGCGCAACCAGCGCCGCGATGCCAACACGCATCTCAAGGAAGCGTTGAAAAAGAAAGAGGTTTCAGAGGACGATGAGCGCCGTATCGAGGAAGAGATACAGAAGCTGACCGATCGCTTCGTCGTCGAGATCGACAAGATGCTCGCCGACAAGGAAAAAGATCTGATGGTTGTCTGACCCGGCGTATCTTTCAAGTTTCCACAGAGGGATGATGTCGTGAGTCCGTTCTCCAGTTCCACCCAGGCAATACCTGCAACCGACGCCATACCGCACCATCTTGCCATCATCATGGATGGCAACGGCCGCTGGGCCAGGAAACGCCATATGCCGCGGGTTTCCGGACACAAGCGCGGCGTCGAGGCAGTGCGTACGGTCATCAAAGCCTGCATCGAACGCGGCATTCAATACCTGACCCTGTTTGCCTTCAGTTCCGAAAACTGGCGACGCCCGACTGAGGAGGTTACATTCCTGATGGGCTTGTTCATGCGCGCCCTGGAAGTCGAAGTGACGAAAATGCACGAGAATGGGATTCGTTTGTGCGTCGTCGGAGACTTGTCGCGTTTTGAGCCGAAACTGCTCGAATTGATCCGCCGTGGCGAAACTCTAACCGCCGCCAATACCCGCCTGACCTTGACCATCGCCGCCGACTACGGGGGCCGCTGGGACATCCTGCAAGCCATCGAACGCATGTTGCGGGCACAGCCCGACAAGCGCGAGAAGTTCCTCGAAGCTGATCTCGCGCCCTATCTGGCGATGGCTTATGCGCCGGAACCGGATCTGTTCATCCGCACCGGCGGCGAGCAGCGCATCAGCAACTTCCTGCTCTGGCAATTGGCTTACACCGAGCTGTATTTCACCGACATGCTCTGGCCGGAATTCGATGCCGCCGCCCTCGATGCCGCGATAGCCTCTTACCGCAGTCGGGAGCGGCGCTTCGGTCGAACCAGCGAACAACTGTATGTCGATCGTGAACCGAAAGCAGTCCTTTCCCACGACGCCATTGCGCCGCTAAAGCTGGGACAAGATGCTTAGGGCGCGGGTCATAACCGCACTGATTCTCGTCACGGGGCTGCTCGCCGCTTTGTTTCTGCTGCCACGCATCGGCATGGTCGCGATATTCACCGCCATTGCAGCCATCGCTGCCTGGGAGTGGGCCGGCCTGCTCAAAGCCGGGTTTTACGCACGCTGGCTGTTTGGCCTGGCCACCTGGCTGCCCTGCGCGGCTTTATATGCAATGGGTATGCCGGCGGCGCTGTTGGCGGGACTTTGGTGGGTAGCGGCGTTTTTCTGGCTGTTACTGGTGCCGCTGTGGTTTCGACAGCGCTGGACTTTGCCAGCCAACCTGGGAGGGTTTCTGGTCGGCTGGCTGCTGCTGATTCCCTGCTGGGCCGGCATGGTGACGCTGCACGCGCACAGTCCCTGGCTGCTGCTGGCAGCCATGGCGCTGGTGTGGATTGCCGATATCGCCGCCTACTTCAGCGGACGCGCCTTCGGCCGTCACAAGCTGGCGCCCAGCATCAGCCCGGGCAAGACCTGGGAAGGAGCATTCGGGGCGGGCGTTGCCGTGCTCGTCTATGCTCTTGTGCTCGCCGGCGTGAAGGGCTGGCTGGTGCAGATGACGGCGCTGCAAATTCTGCTCGCGATCCTGGGGCTGTTGCTGCTCACCGGCGTCAGTATCCTCGGCGACTTGTTCGAGTCGCTGGTCAAGCGCCAGGCGGGAGTCAAGGACAGCAGCGCGCTGCTTCCCGGCCATGGCGGCGTACTCGACCGTATCGACAGCCTCACCTCGACCTTGCCTCTGGTCGGCCTGGCGGCGTTGTTAAGCGTCTGACATGACTACGACAGCCAAAAAACAGCGCCTGACCATACTTGGCGCGACCGGTTCGATCGGACTAAGCACCCTGGATGTGGTTGCGCGCCACCCGGAGCGTTTCGAAGTGCTGGCACTGACCGCCCACACCAGGATGGCCGCGCTGGCGCAACTTTGCATTGCCCATCGGCCGCGTTACGCCGTGGCGGCAAACGACAAGGATGCCAGTACCCTGACGGGCGAATTGCGCACGGCCGGACTTGCCACCGAAGTATTGGCGGGGCCGCGCGGATTGGAACAGGTCGCGGCATTGAGCGAAGTCGATACCGTCATGGCGGCGATCGTCGGTTCCGCCGGACTGGCGCCGACCCTGGCGGCGGTGCGCGCCGGCAAGCGCGTGCTGCTCGCCAACAAGGAGGCGCTGGTAATGGCCGGGGCGCTGTTCATGGCCGAAGTACGCCAGGCGGGGGCGACCTTGCTGCCGATCGACAGCGAGCACAACGCGGTATTTCAGTCATTGCCGGCCGACTATGCCGGGTCTTTCGAGGCCAAGGGCGTGCGCCGCATCCTGCTTACCGCCTCGGGCGGTCCGTTCCGCACTGCGCCCTTGGAGCAAATGGCGGGAGTCACGCCGGAACAGGCTTGCGCCCACCCAAACTGGGTGATGGGGCGAAAAATCTCCGTCGACTCCGCCACCATGATGAACAAGGGACTCGAAGTGATCGAGGCGCACTGGTTGTTCAATGCGCCGGTCGAGCGGATCGAAGTCGTCATCCATCCGCAGAGCATCATTCATTCCTTGGTCGAATATGCCGACGGCTCGGTATTGGCCCAGCTCGGCAATCCCGATATGCGCACCCCGATTGCCCATGCCCTGGCTTATCCGGAACGCATCGAGGCAGGTGTCGCTGCGCTGGACCTGTTCGCCATCGGGCAGCTGAGTTTCGAGCGTCCCGACGCGCGGCGCTTCCCCTGTTTGCCGCTGGCTTACCGGGCGCTGCGCGCTGAAGGGAGTGCGCCGACCATGCTGAACGCCGCCAATGAAGTGGCTGTAGCGGCATTCCTCGACCGGCAACTGCCCTTCCCGAGGATTGCCGATGTCATCGCCGCCGTGCTCGATCGAATCCCTGTCGTCCAGCTGCCGGATCTCGCCGCGGTGATGGCTGCCGATGCGCAGGCACGCTCAGTTGCCGAAGCCGCAGTGGCGAGTTGGAGAAACTGATGGGTGGCAACTTCCTCTTTTATCTCGGCGCCTTTGCGCTGGTGCTGGGGGCGCTGATTATCGTGCACGAGTTGGGGCATTATTTTGTGGCGCGCCTCTGCGGTGTCAAAGTCCTGCGCTTTTCGGTCGGTTTCGGACGACCATTGCTGCTCGGACGCTACGGAAGGGATGGCACCGAATGGGCGATTGCGGCGTTTCCCCTGGGCGGTTACGTCAAAATGCTCGATGAACGGGAAGGGCCGGTCGAACCACAGGAACTCGCCCGCGCCTTCAATCGCCAGTCGGTGTGGAAGCGCATCCTGGTGGTCGCCGCTGGGCCGCTCGCCAATCTGCTGCTGGCAATCCTGATTTACGGGTTGTTGTTCATGCAGGGGAGCGAGGAATTGCGCCCCATACTCGCCGCGCCGCCAGCTGAAACTGCGGCGGCTGTAGCCCGGATACAGGACGGAGAAACCGTGCGCAGCATCAATGGCACGCCGGTTGTCACCTGGCAGGAGATGCGCTGGGTTCTGCTGCAAGTGGCGCTAGAGCATGCGCCGGCGATGCTCGAAGTCATCAATCAGAGACAGGAGATCGCGTTTCGTCGCATTGACACCGGAGCGATCACCGCTGCCGATCTTGATGCGGATTTGACCTCGCGACTTGGCCTGAGACCCTATCATCCGCCACTCAAACCCATCATCGGCAAGGTGACCGCCGGCTCGGTGGCCGAGCTGGCGGGCCTGCGCGCGGGCGACGCAATCCTGGCCATAGACGGACGAGCGGTGAGTTCGTGGAGTGAGGTTGCGGCGGCGATTCGCCAGGCGCCGGGGTCCGATCTGCAGTTCGATTTGCGTCGTGGCAGTGCTTTACTGAGCCTGCAGGCACGGCCGGCTGCGATGGAGGAGGGCGGCCAGCGGATAGGCCGCATCGGCATCATGGTGCAGGAAGATCCCGAGCTCCGCGCCAGGCTCATGACTACCGTTCGCTACGGCTTGGTGGCGGCGCTTGGCAAGGCAACGGTACAGACCTGGGATACCTCGATTTTCAGTTTGAAAATGATAGGCCGAATGATCGTTGGCGAAGTCTCCTGGAAAAACCTCAGCGGCCCCGTGACGATTGCCGACTATGCCGGTCAATCGGCACGTCTTGGCTGGCCCTATTACCTGAAATTCATGGCGCTGATCAGCATTAGCCTGGGAGTGCTCAATCTGTTGCCTATCCCGATTTTGGATGGCGGTCATTTATTGTATTATATGGTCGAGATCGTCACTGGCGGCCCGCTCTCCGAGCGGATCATGGAAATCGGGCAGAAAATCGGCCTCTTCCTACTGTTCATGCTTATGGCATTTGCCTTCTATAACGATATAAACCGCCTGGTATCCGGATAACCGAATGAATAAAAATCTGATCGCTGGACTGGTGGCTGCGATTTTTTCCTCGTCGGCTGTGGCTTTTGATCCTTTCGTCGTCAAGGATATCCGTGTCGAGGGCATTCAACGTACCGAGGCGGGCACGGTTTTCAGCTACCTGCCGGTCAAGGTTGGCGACACCATGACCGACGACAAGGCCAGCCAGGCCATCAAGACGTTGTTCTCCACGGGTTTCTTCAAGGATGTACGGCTGGAGATCGAGGGCGGTGTGCTGGTGGTGTTGGTGGAGGAAAGACCCGCTATCGCCTCGGTAGACTTTGTCGGCATGAAAGCCTTTGAAAAGGATCAGATCATCAAGGGGCTGCGCGAATTCGGATTGGCCGAATCGAGGATTTTCGACCGTGCCCTGGTCGAAAAGGCTGAGCAGGAGCTCAAACGCCAGTACCTGACGCGCGGCTATTACGCGGCGAACGTGACAACGACCGTGACACCGCTGGAACGTAACCGGGTCGGCATTAATTTCAATGTGGATGAAGGCGAAATCGCCAAGTTGAAGCAGATCAGCATCATAGGCGCGAGGAGTTTTCCGGAGAAGGATCTGCTCGATCTGTTTGAATTGCGCACTCCCAACTGGTTGAGCTGGTACACCAAGAACGACCAATACTCGAAGCAGAAGTTGTCGGGCGACCTGGAGAATTTGCGCTCCTATTATCTCAACCGCGGCTATCTTGAGTTCAACATCGACTCCACCCAGGTATCGATCAGTACCAGCAAACTGGACATCTATATCACGGTGAATGTCACCGAAGGCGAGAAATACACGGTGTCTTCGGTCAAGCTTGCCGGAGATCTGATACTGCCTGAAGAGGAATTGAAAAAACTTGTCAGCCTCAAGCCCGGCGAATCATTCTCCCGCGAGAAACTGACCGAGACCACCAAGCATATCAGCGAGCGGCTGGGCAACGAAGGCTATGCATTTGCTAACGTGAATGCCGCGCCGGAGCTCGACAAGACCAGGCATCAGGCGGCGTTTACGATTTTTGTGGATCCCGGCCGCCGCGTCTATATCCGTCAAATCAACGTCACCGGCAACACTCGTACCCGCGATGAAGTCATTCGCCGCGAATTGCGCCAATTCGAATCGAGTTGGTATGACGGCGATAAAATCAACAGATCCCGCACCAGGGTCGATCGTCTAGGCTATTTTGATGAAGTAACCGTGGAAACACCGGCCGTTCCCGGTACCACCGATCAGGCTGACCTGAATCTGAATGTCAAGGAAAGACCCACCGGCAGCGTCACGCTAGGCGCCGGATTCTCCAGCGCGGAGAAACTTGTCCTGTCGGGTTCGGTGCAACAGCAAAACCTTTTCGGTAGCGGCAAGACGGTCGGCTTGCAGATTAACACCAGCCAGATCAACAAGATCTATTCGCTTTCCTACACCGATCCGTATTACACCATCGATGGCATCAGTCGCGGTTTCGATATTTACCAGCGCAAAACCAACACTAACACCTTGGCCGTGGGCGCCTACGGCAGTTCTTCCTTTGGCGGCGGCATACGTTACGGATTGCCGATCGCCGAGGACGATTATGTCAGCCTCGGTCTATCGATCGACGCCACCAAGCTGACCCTGGATGCGACCAGTCCGTTGCGTTACCTTGATTACGTCAGCCAGTTTGGCGCTTCCAACACTACCCTGCTGGGAACCGCAGGTTGGCTCAAGGAAACCATCGACTGCCGCCATTATCCCACCAAAGGCCATTCAC
>CAYHXK010000140.1:0-6887 GCA_964360125.1 uncultured Sterolibacterium sp. | reverse complement strand
TGCGACGCGGCGCAACTGCCGCGGCTGGTGGAGGCCGCCGTCGAGAAGTTTGGCCGGCTCGACGCGCTGGTGAACAATGCCTCCTCGTTCTATGCCACCCCCATCGGCAGCATCGACGAGGCAGCATGGCTGGACCTGATCGGCAGCAACCTGAAAGGGCCGCTGTTTCTGGCCCAGGCCGCAGCGCCGCATCTGCGGGCGACGCACGGCGCGATCGTCAATATTACCGACATCCACGCCGAACGGCCGCTGAAAAACTACCCGCTCTACTGCCTCGCCAAGGCCGGCTTGCTCGGCCTGACGCGCGCGCTGGCGCTGGAACTGGCGCCCGAGGTGCGGGTCAATGCGGTGGCGCCGGGACCGATCGAGTGGCCGGTCGGCGCCGCAGCCGGCGACTTCGATGCGGAGGTGCGCGCCGCGATCGTTGCGGGTACTTTGCTGCAACGCGAAGGATCGCCCGGCGACATCGCCCGTACGGTGCGTTTTTTGCTGTTCGATGCGCCCTATGTGACTGGCCAGGTGATCAATGTCGACGGCGGCCGCAGTATCTATATGTAAGGCCATGAGCGCCATGATCGAAACTCCCCTGACCGCCAGGCAGCAGGATAAACCACGCCTGGAAGCCAACAGGCTGGCGAAGCGCCTGCGCCGCAACGCCGGTCAGGCCATCGCCGATTTCAACATGATCGAAGAAGGCGACAGGATCATGGTCTGCCTGTCCGGCGGCAAGGATTCCTTCGGCATGCTGGATATCCTGGTTTATCTGCGCCAACACGCCCCGGTGGATTTCGAGTTGATCGCCGTCAATCTCGACCAGAAGCAGCCGGGCTTTCCCGCCGAGGTGCTGCCGGACTACCTGCGCGGAATCGGCGTGCCTTTTCATATCGAGGACCAGGACACTTACTCCATCGTCAAGCGCGTGGTGCCGGCGGGCAAGACCACTTGCGCGTTGTGTTCGCGCCTGCGGCGCGGCATCCTGTATCGCGTGGCGGGCGAGCTGGGCGTCACCAAGATTGCGCTCGGACATCATCGCGACGACATCCTGGAAACCCTGTTCCTGAATATGTTTTTTGGCGGCAAGTTGAAGGCAATGCCGCCCAAGCTGGTCTCCGACGACGGCAATTATGTGGTGATTCGGCCGCTGGCCTATTGTCGCGAAAAGGATCTCGCCGCCTGGGCCAAGGTGCGGCGGTTCCCGATCATCCCCTGCGATTTGTGCGGCAGTCAGGAGCAACTGCAGCGCAAACAGATCAAGCTGATGCTGCACGATTGGAGCAAGCGTTTTCCGGGCCGCATCGAGACGCTGTTCCGCAGCCTGCAAAATGTCGTACCTTCGCACCTGGCGGACCCGCAGCTGTACGATTTCGCCGGCTTGCGACCGACCGGCCAAGCTGACCCGGAAGGCGACCACGCCTTCGATCCGGACGAGTTCAACGATTCCCCCGATAGCCTTGCCTTTTCTTTGCCAGTACGCGATCTTTCTTGAACCTAGAAAAATCTATTGAACCGCAAAGGACGCAGAGGACGCAAAGGAATTCAAATGCAGATGCAACATAGTCGATTCACCGTACAGGTGAGGCGCAACAATTCGCCAATTCCTGGTTTTCCTTTGCGTCCTCTGCGTCCTTTGCGGTGAAACGCCGTTAGGTTGAAACAAGCGCGCAATCCGCCGCCGGGTCAGTGATCCGAGTCGATTTCGTCGGCGATGAGCGCCTGCTGCTGGCGGTCGAGAAACTCCTGCATGCTGTCGATGCCGCGCAATTGCAGTATTGTCGAGCGTACCGCGGCTTCGAGCAGTACGGCCAGGTTGCGGCCGGCGGTCACCGGCAGCGCGACCTTGCGTACCGGGATGTCGAGGATGGTTTCAGTCTGGCCTTCGATCGGTAGCCGCGTCGCAGCCTGCATGCCGATTTGGGTTTTATGCAGGTTGACGATGAGCTTGAGCTTCATTTTGCGACGACAGGCGGTTTCGCCGAAAATCGTGCGGATGTTGAGCAGTCCCAGGCCGCGTACTTCGAGAAAATCCCTGAGCATGTCGGGGCAGCGGCCTTCCAGCGTATCCGCCGATAGGCGCGAGATTTCGACGACATCGTCCGCCACCAGGCCGTGGCCGCGCGAAATCAACTCGATGCCGAGTTCGCTCTTGCCGACGCCGGAGTCGCCGGTAATCAGCACTCCCATGCCCAGCACATCCATGAATACGCCATGCAGCGAGACCGTCTCGGCAAGCTTGCGCGACAGATAAAGGCGCAACGCCTCGATGACTGTGGTGGCGGATAGCGGCGTGGTGAACAGCGGGATATCTTTTCCCTCGCACAGGCTTCTCACGATGTCAGGAGGCGTAAAGCCGTCTGCGACAATGAAGGCCGGCGGATGGGAGGCGATGATCTCGCCAAGATGGTGTACCACTTTCTCCGCCGGCTGGCGGTTGGCCCAGTTGATTTCGGGCTCGCCGAGCACCTGGATGCGGCTGGGGTGGATCAGATTCAGATGGCCGACCAGGTCGACCAGCGAGGTTTTTGGCTGCCTTACGCCTATGGTTGACGTAAGCTTACCGCACACCCATTCCAGATGCAGCTTGTGGCGATTGTACTCAAGCAGCTGTGCGACTGTCAGGTGAGGCATCGGTTTGCCAGTTCGTGAACAAGGTGTGGATTTCCGCGGGATCCCGAGCTGAAGCGAGTCGTTCGCGGAAAACCCGGTCGGAGAAGAGTTGCGCCAATTCCGAAAGAATCTGCAGATGGCGCTCGGTGGCAGCCTCAGGCACCAGCAGGACGAAGAGCAGGCTGACCGGTTTGCCGTCGGGGGAATCGAATTGCACCGGGTCCGCCAAGCGCAAAAAACCGCCGATAGCTTCCTTGAGACCCTTGATGCGGCCGTGAGGAATGGCAATGCCCTGACCGAGCCCGGTCGAACCGAGCTTTTCGCGCGCGAACAAGGCGTCATACACCATGCTGCGGGCAATGCCCTGGTGGTTCTCGAAGAGCAGCCCGGCATGCTCGAAGACGCGTTTCTTGCTGCTCGCATCGAGGTCAAGGACGATGTTTGCCTGCGGCAGGAGTTTGGAGATGTGATTCATCAATGACGTGATGGGAAATTACTTCGCCGATTGGGGGGCGCAGTATACCGCGAAAATCCAGAGAATTGCCTTCCTGACTTACTCGGGCATTTGACGCTTGTGACCTTCGTGGGCGTGATTCGAGTGCTTTTCCTTGTACTTCAGCACCTGGCGGTCGAGTTTGTCGGCCAGAGCGTCGATGGCGGCGTAAAGATCGGCGTCGATACTGTCGGCAAAAATATCCTTGCCTTTCACATGCAGGGTGATTTCCGCTTTCTGATTGAGCTTTTCCACCGACAGGATGACATGGGCGCTGGTAACGTTGTCGAAGTGTCGGATCACTCGGTCAAGCTTGGCATTGACATAGTCATGGATGGCAGGGGTGACTTCAATATGGTGACCGGTGATGTTGAGGTTCATGGTGGCTCCTTGTCAGGGGGTACTAGGGGTGATTCAAATGGACTTGCGTAAATTTACTGGCGGGATGCTTAAACCATCGCGATATTTGGCAATGGTGCGTCTGGCCACGACGATGCCCTGTTGGCCGAGAATGTCAGCGATTCTGGCGTCGGAGAGCGGCTTGTGACCGTCCTCCGCGCCGACCAGCTGCTTGATGAGCGCGCGGATCGCGGTGGAGGAGGCGGCGCCGCCGGTCTCGGTGGCGACATGGCTGCCGAAGAAATACTTGAGCTCGAAGATGCCGCGCGGACTGGCCATGAATTTCTGCGTCGTCACGCGCGAGATGGTCGATTCGTGAAGGCCGAGAGTTTCGGCGATCTCGCGCAGCGTCAATGGCCGCATCGCCACTTCGCCGTGTTCCAGAAACTGCCTCTGGCGGTCGACGATGGCCTGCGACACCCGCAGAATCGTGTCGAAGCGCTGCTGTACGTTTTTGATCAACCACTTGGCCTCCTGCAACTGACTGTTCAGGCCGGCGGCGTTGTTGCCGGCATTTCCACCGCTGCCACGGCTGCGTTGCAGGATATCCGCATACAGCCGGTTGATGCGCAGGCGCGGCATGGCGTCCTGGTTGAGATGCACGGTCCAGCCGCTGCGCAACTTGCGCACCACCACATCCGGGATGATGTAACGGGTGTCTATCGGCGAATACTGCGCGCCGGGGCGCGGATTGAGGGAACATATCAAAGCATGCGCACCGCGCAGCGCCTCGTCATCGCAGTGCAGCACCTTTTTCAGCTTGGCAAAGTCACGCGCGGCGAGCAGTTCAAGATGCTTGCGCACCAGCGTCAGGGCCAAGTTGCGGATCGGCGACTCCGGCAGATTCTCCAGTTGCAAAGCCAGGCATTCCTGCGGGCTGCGCGCGCCGATGCCGGGCGGGTCGAAATTTTGCAGGTGGCATAAGGCGATCTGCAGTTCCTCAAGCATTTCCTCCCGGTCGCCCCCCTCATTGTCTTCCGCCAGTACATCGAGCAGTTCTTCCAGGTCCTGGGCCAGGTAGCCATCATCATCCAGCGCCTCGATGAGGAAGCTCACCATGTTCCGGTCACGTTCGGAGAGTTGGGTCATGCCCAGCTGCGCACCCAGGTGGTCACGCAGGGAGGTGGCCGTCGCCTGGATATCGGCATAGTCGGAATCATCTCCATCGTTGCTGTCGTGCGGGCTACTGTGGCTGGGTGCGTCGCCGCTCCAGTTGGAGTCGCTGGGAATCTCGTAGGCTTCGTCGTAAGTCGGGGTCGGCGGCTCCTCCGGCGCCGGTTGGGGACCCGCCAGCGCATCGTTGCCGGGTATGAAAACCGTGCCGTCGCTGGGCTCCTCGCGCTCGAGCAGCGGATTGTCGTGCAGAAACTGCTCGATCTCCTGGTTCAGTTCGAGCGTCGACAACTGCAATAGCCGAATCGACTGCTGCAACTGCGGCGTCAGCGCAAGATGTTGGGAGAGTTTGAGTTGGAGCGTCTGTTTCATAATCCGGTGCAGGTCCGGGCGAATTTACATACGGAAATTCTCGCCAAGATAGACCCTGCGGACGCTTTCGTTATAGACAATTTCGTCCGGCCTGCCGGAGGCCAGCACCTCGCCGGCATTGATGATGGTGGCATGGTCGCAAATGCCCAGCGTCTCGCGTACATTGTGGTCGGTGATCAGCACGCCGATGCCGCGCTGCTTGAGAAAGCCGATGGTTTTCTGGATGTCGATGACCGCAATCGGGTCCACCCCGGCAAACGGCTCGTCGAGCAGGATGAAGCGTGGCGAGGTCGCCAGCGCGCGGGCAATCTCGACGCGCCGCCGCTCGCCGCCGGAGAGCGAAGTAGCAGGGTTTCCGCGCAGGTGGGTGATGTGCAATTCCTGCAGCAACTCCTCCAGGCGATTTTCGATTTCCTCATCCGTGAGTTTTTGCAATTCCAGCACGGCGCGGATATTGTCGGAGACGCTGAGCTTGCGAAACACCGAGTTCTCCTGCGGCAGGTAGGAAAGCCCGAGTTGCGCGCGGCGATGGATCGGCAGGTGGGTGAGATTGACGTCGTCGTGGTCATGCTCCAGGTGGATATTGCCGCCGTCGGCCGCCACCAGCCCCACGATCATATAGAAGCAGGTGGTCTTGCCGGCGCCGTTGGGGCCCAGCAATCCGACCACCTCGCCGCTGCCCACATCGAAGGAAACATCCTTGACCACGGTGCGCGTCTTGTATTTCTTGCGCAAGCCGCTGACGGTGAGCCGGCTGGCAGGATTGCTGAGCGAGAGTCCCGGGTCACTCATCGTCGGGCGCCTTCAGCAGCTTGCGGATGATTTCCACCGAAAAGCCGCGACTTTGCAGAAAGCGCGCCTGGCGCGCCCATTCTTTAGCGGCGCGGTCCGTTTCATGTTGCCTGCTGCCGAACTTGCGGCGCCATAATTCACGGGCGCGCTGCAATTCGTCCGCTACTTCCTCCTGAGCCAGGCTGGCGGCGATCAGTTCGGCGCTGATGCCTTTGCTGCGCAGGCTATGACTGAGCTTGGCAGTACCGAAGCGAACGGCGTTACTGCGCACATAGGCATTTGCCGCACGGGCATCGGAGAGCATTCCGGTTCGTTCGAGTTGATCAAGCACTGCGCTGATTTCTTCCATGGCGCCAAGTGGCGACAATTTCTTGGCAAGTTCGGCGCGGCTGTGTTCGCGCCGGGCCAGCAAGCCGACAGCCCGCAGCCGCAACGATAGCTGTGGGCTGCGCGGCCGGGTTTTCATCATTCAGCCGGGGGCGCCGCCGGCGCCAGGGCGGCTATGCCGACCGCGCTGCGCACCTTGTTCTCGATTTCGCGCGCCATCTCTGGATGTTCGCGCAGATACTCGCGGGAATTGTCCCGGCCCTGGCCGATCTTCTCGCCGGCATAGGCGTACCAGGCGCCGGATTTCTCGACGATCTTGTGTTCCACGCCGAGATCGATGATTTCGCCTTCCAGGGAAATGCCCTCGCCGTAGAGGATGTCGAAGCGCGCCTCGCGGAAGGGCGGGGCGACCTTGTTCTTGACCACCTTGACCTTGGTCTCGTTGCCGACCACCTCCTCGCCCTTCTTGATCGCGCCGGTACGGCGGATGTCCAGGCGCACCGAGGCGTAGAACTTCAGCGCATTGCCGCCGGAGGTGGTCTCCGGACTGCCGAACATGACGCCGATCTTCATGCGGATCTGGTTGATGAAGATGACCAGGGTATTGGTGCGCTTGATGTTGCTGGTGAGTTTTCTCAGCGCCTGGCTCATCAGCCGCGCCTGCAGGCCGGGCAGCTGGTCGCCCATCTCGCCTTCGATTTCCGCGCGCGGCACCAGCGCCGCCACCGAATCGATGACGACGATGTCGATGCCGCCGGAGCGCACCAGCATGTCGGCGATTTCCAGG
>CAYHXK010000139.1:0-6914 GCA_964360125.1 uncultured Sterolibacterium sp. | reverse complement strand
GCGCGCGATCAGTTCGTCCACCAGCGACTCGAACTTGGCGCGGGTGATTTTCATGGTCAGGTGCTTCGGCCCGGAGGCGTCCGCGGTGATGTAGGGCAGGTTGATCTCGGTCTGCTGCGCCGAGGACAACTCGATCTTGGCTTTTTCCGCGGCATCCTTGAGGCGCTGCAGCGCGAGGATGTCGTTCTTCAGGTCGACGCCCTGTTCCTTCTTGAACTCGGTGACGATGTAGTCGATCACGCGCTGGTCGAAGTCCTCGCCGCCGAGGAAGGTGTCGCCATTGGTGGACATCACCTCGAACTGGTGCTCGCCCTCGATCTCGGCGATGTCGATGATGGAAATGTCGAAGGTGCCGCCGCCCAGGTCATACACCGCGATCTTGCGGTCGCCTTCCTGCTTGTCGAGGCCGAAGGAGATGGCCGCCGCGGTCGGTTCGTTGATGATGCGCTTGACTTCCAGGCCGGCGATGCGGCCGGCGTCCTTGGTGGCCTGGCGCTGGCTGTCGTTGAAGTAGGCCGGCACGGTGATGACGGCCTCGGTGACTTCCTCGCCCAGGTAATCCTCGGCGGTCTTCTTCATCTTGCGCAGCACTTCGGCGGAAACCTGCGGCGGCGCCATCTTCTGGCCGCGCACTTCCACCCAGGCGTCGTTGTTGTCGGCCTTGACGATGGAGAAAGGCATCAGGGCGATGTCCTTCTGCACTTCCTTTTCGTCGAAACGCCGGCCGATCAGGCGCTTTACCGCATACAGGGTGTTTTTCGGGTTGGTGACGGCCTGGCGCTTGGCCGAGGCGCCGCAGAGGATCTCGCCGTCCTCGGCGTAGGCGACGATGGACGGGGTGGTGCGCGCGCCTTCGGAGTTTTCGATGACCTTGGGTTTGCCGCCTTCCATGATGGCGACGCAGCTGTTGGTGGTGCCGAGGTCGATGCCGATGATCTTGCCCATGTCGATGTCCTTTTACTGAAAATTAGCGTTGGGGCCCGCTCAAGCAGAGTTAAGCGCTGTGTTAAGTGAGGGCCGAAATTCGAATCTGTAACGGATATGGGGCTGCTTTGCCTCTCTTCAAGCGGGGTTTATGCGTTGCCTAGGTGTTCTTCGGCTTGGAAACCATCACCAGCGCCGGGCGGAGGATGCGATCGTGCAGGGCGTAGCCCTTTTGCAGCACGCCGACGACATGGTTCGGCGGGGTATTGTCGTCCGGCGCATCGATCTGGCCGATCGCTTGATGCTTGTGCGGATCGAACTTTTCGCCGAGCGGATTGATTTCGGCAAGGTTGGCTTTTTCAAAGGCCGTGGTGAGCTGGCGCAAGGTCAGTTCGACCCCGCCGCGCAGGCTGTCTGCATCCTGGCTGGCGTTGGCCAGCGCGGCTTCCAGGCTATCCTTGACCGCCAGCAGTTCGCCGGCGAATTTCTCGCTGGCGAACTTGTGGGTTTTGGCGATGTCGTCCTGGGCGCGGCGACGCAGGTTCTCGGTTTCGGCCTTGGCGCGCAACCAGGCGTCGTGGTGTTCGGCCGCCAGGAGTTCGGCGGCACGCAGCAAATCCTCGATGCTCGGCATGATCTCGGGTTGTTGTGTGGACTCGGCGGGGGAAACGTCGCTGCCCTCGACGCCGGACGAGGGTAGGGGGGGCTGCGGGGTATCCTGCATGAAGATCTCTCACTGTCTGGCAAAACAAAGCTTAATTGGTGCCAGGCAGGCGGGTTTCAAGGGCCGCAATTAAATATTTCGCGGCAGGCATCCATTGCCGGAGACCTGCCGCGGCAGAGTCGGCCAGATGCCGCGCCAGGCGCGGTATTCCGCAGC
Organism: uncultured Sterolibacterium sp.; assembly: GCA_964360125.1. Lineage (GTDB taxonomy): Bacteria > Pseudomonadota > Gammaproteobacteria > Burkholderiales > Rhodocyclaceae > JACRAR01. Next base: position 5,110 of record CAYHXK010000139.1, on the reverse strand, counting down.
CCTCTTGTTCGCTCAGACGCTTAGATCGATCTGCTGCAAGCTTCCGGGGGAGCCATTTTCGGCGAGGAAGATGCCGCTGGCGCGGACTGCGCCCAGCGACTGGTTGGCGCCGTCCCGCAGTTCGAACGGGGTCGCCAGCTTGCTCAGGAACAACGCTCCCACCTGTTGCTCCTGCAGGCTGGACAGGCTGCCGCTGCCCTGGACGCTGGGCTTCCAAACGCGCAGCTGGCCGAATACCGGATCGTTCTCATCGATCCAGCCACTGTTGTCGCTGTCGTAGCGGGCCAGGTCGGCGAAACCGTTGCCGCTGGCGGGACCGAATAATTCCTGGCCCGAGTCGATCTTGCCGTTGCCGTTCAGGTCGAGCGCCAGATAGCCGCTGTTGCCGGCGAGCAGCGGAACGTTCTCGAGCTGGCCGTTGCCTGCCAGGTCGAAGCTGAAACGCCGGTTTTGCAATTGTGCCGCGGACCCGCCGAAATTGATCACCAAGGGATCTGTTTTGCGCCTGTCGCCGGCGCGCAGGCTGAGATGGCTTTCCTCGCGGTAACTGCGCTGCATGGCGAGTTCCAGTAGAAACCTGATTTCCTTGCCGTCGGCGGTACGGACGATGCCGCCGGCCTGGAAGGCGGTGTGTTCGGTTTCGCTGAGGATTTCGCGGCGATCGTATTCGATGCCGAAGCCGGCGCTTGCCTGTGCCAAGGATAGCTCCCGGGGTTGAGACTGCGCGGCTTGACTCGGATCGGTCAGGTCGAGGGCTTGGGGGGCCTGCATCTGGGCGGCGGAGAAGACGCGAATCACCCGGCCGGTGAGCATTTCCACCATCGATTTGATCAGGAGCATCACCGGATCGTTGTCGGCAGCGGTGATGGCTTCCTCGACCGCCATGGCGCTGGCGGTTTGCAGGATTTTTTCCTGGGCCCGCGCACTGCGCGCCTGCTCGGAGATGGATGGCTGCGCCGTCCGGCGGGGCTGGCCCTCCCCGCTTTCGGGACGGAGCGGGCCGACCCAGGCGCGCAGGCTTTCCTGCAGCGTGAAGCTGCTGGCGGCGCTGTGCTGGGCGGAGAAAGCGAAGCTGGCGGCGGCGATCTTCATGATGCGATGGCCTCCCGGAGGATGGGGAAAGAAGGGGGTCGTGAATGCGCTCGGAGTGTTGACCATTTAACGGCCGCTGCCGCCGAATCTTTATATGTGGTTGCGTATCCAGCGTGTCAGGCTGGCCGCGTCCATGGCTCCGGCCTGGCGGGCGATTTCCCGGCCGCCCCGGAAGATCGCCAGCGTCGGGATGTTGCGGATGCCGAAACGCCCCGCCAGTTGCGGTTCGTTCTCGGTGTTGAGTTTGCCCAGCCGGACCTGCGGTTCGAGTTCGCGCGCCGCCTGCTCGAAGGCCGGCGCCATGCTGCGGCAGGGGCCGCACCAGGGCGCCCAGAAATCCACCACCACCGGCAGGTCGGAGCGGCCGGTGTGGGCGTCGAAGTTGCCGCCGTTCAACTCGACCGGATGGCCGTCGAACAAAGCCGCCTTGCATTTGCCGCAGTTGCCGCCATCGGCGAGACGGGCGGCGGCCAGACGATTCGGTGCGGCGCAATGGGGACAGACGACGATCAGTGATTCGGACATGGGTTTTCTCTGCTGGCAAGGGGTGGGGGGTGTTGCCACAGCAGATGGGCGCCTCTGCGCAGATTTCAAGCGCAGGGCTCAGGCCGGCATTCAGGTATTCGCGCCGAGAACTTTGGCGCGCGTAGCGCTGTCTGGATCAGCCGTGGTCGGCAGGCTCAGCCAGTGGCCGAGATGTTCGCGCGCCAGAGCCGCCAGCGCGGCGATCCAGTCGGCGCGCTCATTGAGGCAGGGGATGTAGTGAAACTCGCCGCCTCCGGCTTGCAAATAGGCGGCCTTGCATTCGATGGCGATTTCTTCCAGGGTTTCCAGGCAGTCGCCGGCAAAACCGGGGCAGATCACGTCGACCCGGCCGATGCCGGCGCCGGCGAGCTGCTCCAGGGTGGCCTGGGTGTAGGGCTGCAGCCATTCTGCGCGGCCGAAGCGCGACTGAAAGGTGAGCTGCCAGTCTTCAGGCGCGAGGCCCAGTGCTTCGGCCAGCAGGCGCCCGGTCTTGCGGCATTCGCAGTGGTAGGGATCGCCGCGCGCCAGGGTGTAGCGCGGCAGGCCGTGGAAGCTCATCACCAGCCGGTAGCCGGAGGAAGGCTGGCCGTGCGCCGCCCAGTGCTCGCGCACGCTGGCGGCCAGCGCGGCGATGTAACCGGGGCGGTCGTGATAATCGCGGACGTAGCGCAGTTCCGGGAGATTGCGCGTGCGTTGCAACCAGGCGCCGACTTCGTCCATGACGCTGGCGGTGGTGCTGGCGGCATATTGCGGGTAGAGCGGCACCACCAGGATGCGCGTGCAACCTTCCGCCTTGAGGCGATCCAGCGTGGCGCCGATCGATGGCTGGCCGTAGCGCATCGCCCAGGCCACCGCCAGATTCTGCTTGCCTTCGACTAGCGCGCCGCGCAGCAGCTTGGCCTGGCGCTCGGTATGTACTTTCAGGGGCGAACCTTGCGGCGTCCAGATGCTGGCGTATTTGGCGGCCGATTTCCTCGGCCTCAGGTTGAGGATGACGCCCTTCAGGATCAGCCACCACAGCGGCCGGGGAATCTCCACCACGCGCGGATCCCAGAGAAACTCGTCGAGATAACGGCGTAGCGCCGCCGCCGTGGGCGCCTCCGGCGTACCCAGATTAACCAGCAGCACGGCGGTTTTTTCCGTGCTGCCGTGTGCGTAGGCGGGTTCGGTTTGGTAACGATCCATACCCATCAGGTTTTCGACAAGGCGCTCGCCAGCAGCTTGGCGGTGATGTCGACGATGGGGATGACGCGCTCGTAGGCCATGCGCGTCGGGCCGATGACGCCGACCGAGCCGACGATGCGGCCATCCACCTCGTAGGGTGCAGTGATGACGCTGCACTCGTCGAGCGAGGCGATCCCCGATTCGCCGCCGATGAAGATCTGCACGCCTTCGGCGCGGTTGCTGACATCGAGCAACTGCACCAGGCGGGTTTTCTGGTCGAACAGGGCGAACAGGTTGCGCAGCTTGACCATGTTCGAGGAGAGGTCTTCGATGTCGAGCAGGTTGTGCTCGCCGGAAATCGCATATTGCGACGAGGTGTCGGAGATCGCCTGGCCGCTGGCATCGAGCGCCGCCGTCATCAGTTCCGTCATGTCGGCGCTCAACTGGCGCAACTCGTCATGGATGCGCGTCTTGACCTGTGCGAAATCCAGGCCGGCACAGTTCTGGTTGAGATAGTTGGCGGCCTCGGTCAGCTCGCTCGGGGTGTAGCTGCGCTGGGTATACAGGATGCGATTCTGCACGTCGCCGTTCTCGGTGACGATGATTAGCAGGATGCGTTTTTCCGACAGGTTGAGGAACTCGATCTGGCGGATGCGCGGTTGCTGGCGGCGCGGCGCGACGACCACGCCGGCGAAATGGGTGAGCTGGGAGAGCAGTTGCGAGGCCTGATTGATCAGGCGCTGCGGCTGATCCGGCTGGATCGCCCCCTGCATTTCGCTGATCTCGGCGCGTTCCAGCGGCCGCATGGTGAGCAGCGAATCGACGAACAGGCGATAGCCGCGCGGCGTCGGGATGCGCCCGGCGGAAGTGTGCGGGCTGACGATGAAACCCATTTCCTCCAGGTCGGACATGACGTTGCGGATCGTCGCCGGCGACAGTTCCAGGCCGGAGTGGCGCGACAGCGTGCGCGAGCCGACCGGTTGACCTTCCGCAATGTAGCGTTCGATCAGGGTCTTGAGCAGGGTCTGGGCACGCTTGTCGAGCATGCTTCACATTGTATTCAAAAACGTCCGTGGATGATGGGCAATTGCCTTTGTGGTTTAATTCACACCCTGACCACAGGAAATCCCCGCGGAATGGATAAGGAATTCCATACCATTGCCTTGATCGGCAAGTACCAGAGTCCGGAAATCGCCGACTCGCTGCATGCGCTGGTCGAATTCCTGCGCAGCCGCGGCCGCAAGTTACTGGTCGAGGAGGGCACGGCGGCTTCGGTGGGCAGCTTCGGCTGCGCGGTGGCGACCTACGAAACCATCGGCAGCGAGGCGGACCTGGCGATCATTCTCGGCGGCGACGGCACCTTGCTGCATGCCGCGCGCCGGCTGGCCGAGCATGGCGTGCCGCTGGTCGGCGTGAATCAGGGACGGCTCGGCTTCATGACCGATATCGCCAGCGACCGCATGCTGGAGAATATCGCCGCGCTGCTCGACGGCAAGTTTTCCAGCGAACAACGTTTCCTGCTGGATGCCGAGGTGTTGCGTGGCGGCGAGCGCGTGCACCAGACCAAGGCGCTCAACGACGTGGTCGTCAACAAGGGCGAAATCGGCCGCATGATCGAAATGGAGGTCAAGGTCGACGGCGAGTTCATCTACGTATTGCGCGCCGACGGCATGATCGTCGCCACGCCCACCGGTTCCACCGCCTATGCGCTCTCCGCCAACGGGCCGATCCTGCACCCGGCCGTGCCCGGTATCGCCCTGGTACCCTTGTGCCCGCATGCCCTGTCGAACCGGCCGATCACTCTGTGCGATCAGAGCCTCATCGAAATCTCCCTGGTGCCGCCCCATGATGCGCGCATCCACTTCGACGGCCAGGAGCATTTCGATGCCCGTGCCGGCGATCGCGTGTGCATCTCCCGCTCGCGGCTAGCCATCATCCTGCTGCACCCGCCCGGTTACAGCTATCTCGCGATGCTGCGCGAGAAGCTGCATTGGAGCGAGGCCCCGCGTCATTAAAGCATGCTGCGGCGTCTCTTCATTCGCGATTTCGTCATCGTCGACCGGCTCGAACTGGATTTTGGCCCCGGTTTTGGCACGCTCACCGGCGAGACCGGCGCCGGAAAATCCATCCTCATCGACGCACTGTCGCTGGCGCTGGGCGAGCGCGCCGATCCTGGGGTGATTCGCAGCGGTTGCGAGCGCGCCGAGGTCACGGCCGAGTTCGAGGTGATTCCCGCCAGCCCCCTTGCCGCCTGGCTTGCCGCCAACGACTTCGCTGCGGAGGGGGAAAATGGCGGCATTCTGCTGCGCCGCGTGCTTGACAGCGGCGG
>CAYHXK010000138.1:259-6959 GCA_964360125.1 uncultured Sterolibacterium sp. | reverse complement strand
CCCATCTGCCGGAGTGCTTCGCGTAGCAGCGGCCAGTTGCCGGGATCGTGATAACGCAAAAAGGCTTTGTGGATACGGCGCTGGCGGCCGCTACGGATGATGGTAACAGATTCGGAATCGGCAGTAACTTTGCGCAGCGGATTTTTCCCGGTGTGATACATCGCCGTCGCCAGTGCCAGCGGTGTCGGCAGGAAAGTCTGCACCTGGTCGAGGCGGAATTTATTGCGTTTCAGCCATAGTGCCAGAGCCAGCATGTCCTCGTCGGTGGTGCCCGGATGCGCGGCGATGAAATAGGGGATCAGGTATTGCTCCTTGCCGGCCTCGCGCGAGAACTTTTCGAACATCGCCTTGAATTTATCGTAGGAGCCGATACCGGGTTTCATCATCTTGGCCAGCGGGCCTTCCTCCAGGTGTTCGGGGGCAATCTTGAGATAGCCGCCAACGTGATGGGTGACCAGTTCCTTGACATATTCGGGCGAGCGCACGGCGAGGTCATAGCGCAGGCCCGAGCCTATCAGTATCTTTTTGATGCCGGGCAAGCTGCGGGCTTTACGGTAAAGTTGAACCAAGGGTGCATGGTCGGTGCCGAGGTTTTCGCAGATGTCGGGAAAGACGCAAGAGAGGCGGCGGCAGGCGGACTCGATCTTTTGGCTCTTGCAAGCCATGCGGTACATGTTGGCGGTTGGTCCGCCGAGGTCGGAGATGACACCTGTAAAGCCTGGAGTCTTGTCGCGAATCTCCCCGATCTCATGCAGGATGGATTCCTCCGAGCGGCTCTGGATGATGCGGCCCTCGTGCTCCGTGATGGAGCAGAAGGTGCAGCCGCCGAAGCAGCCGCGCATGATGTTCACCGAATAGCGGATCATTTCCCAGGCGGGTATTTTTGCTGCGCCATAGGAAGGATGCGGTGCGCGAGCGTAGGGCAAGCCATACACGTAGTCCATCTCGGGAGTGGAGAGCGGCAACGGCGGAGGATTCAGCCATACGTCGCGCTGACCCGACCCGATCCCATGCGCCTGTACCAGCGCTCGGGCATTGCCGGGGTTCGATTCGAGATGGAAGGTACGCGAGGCGTGCGCGTAGAGCACAGGGTCTTCCCTGACCTGCTCGTAGGAAGGGAGTCGGATGGAGGTATGCGTCCGTTGCACAAGGCGTTGGGCCAGGCGCTCGGCGCGCGGTACGAGACGGATGGTATGCGTTCCAGTGGGCGCATTTTCAGGGGTATCGGTTTTCATCGCATAGGGATCTGGATGGGGATGCACCGCACCGGGTGTGTCGACGATGGTCGAATCGGCCTCTTCCCAACCTTCCGGTCTCCAGCCGTGCGGCACCATGAATGCCGTGCCGCGCAGATCGCGGATTGCTCCTATGGGTTCTTGCTTGGCTAGACGGTGAGTGAGCTCCAGCAATGCCCGCTCAGCATTGCCGAACAGCAGCAGATCGGCTTTTGAATCAAGCAGAATCGAGCGCCGTACTTTGTCCGACCAGTAATCGTAATGAGCAATGCGACGCAGGCTGGCCTCGATACTGCCTATGACGACGGCGCAGTCTGGGTAAGCTTCACGACAGCGCTGGGCATAAACGATTACGGCGCGGTCGGGTCGCCTGTTTGGTTCGGCGTCGGGCGTATAGGCATCGTCGGAGCGGATCTTGCGGTCGGAAGTGTAGCGGTTGACCATCGAGTCCATGTTGCCTGCGGTAACACCGAAGAACAGATTCGGTTTCCCGAGTGTCTTGAAAGCATTAGCCGACTGCCAGTCGGGTTGGCTGATGATGCCGACACGAAATCCCTGGGCTTCCAGCAGGCGTCCCACCAACGCCATGCCAAAGCTCGGATGATCGATGTAAGCGTCGCCGGTGACAAGGATGACATCGCATGAATCCCAGCCGAGTCGATCCATCTCGGCGCGCGACATCGGCAGGAAGGGTGACGTGCCAAAACGATGGGCCCAGTGTTTCCGATAACTGGAAAGCGGTTTGGGTATCCCGAGGGGGTTAATTGCGGCGGTGGGTTTGGTCAACATCTGCGCATTCTAGTGCCCACAGGTATTTTCGGGGCGCTCGTCACCTCTCGGGGTGTTCATCCTGCCCATGATCTGGGCGCGAAAAAACACTTACGCTTACTTACGCACTGTTGCGGCGGCTGGCACGGCTGTGTTGAGGCACATGCCGGGTTAGAAAATCCATCTGGTCGTGGAGAATCTGCCGGTTGGAGAGGATCAGATATTCAGCCTTGTTTGGCACATAGGGAGCGTAGAGCAACTGCATGTGAGCCTGCTCCGGCGTGCGCCCGCTCTTGTGCTGGTTGCAGTTGCGGCAGGCAGTTACGACGTTCATCCAGACATCGCGGCCATTCTGAGAAACCGGTACAACATGGTCGCGGGTCAATCGCAGCGAGGAGAACTCGCCGCCGCAATAGGCGCAAATGTGACGATCGCGATGGAATAGTTCGCGGTTATCGAGCGGCGGCACCTGAAACAGACTCTTCGAGGCGAGCGCCTTGCCCTTGATGGCGATGATGCTGTTGGCGGTGATCGACGAGCGAGTGCCGTTGATACGATTCATGCCGCCGTGAAAAGTGAAATCTGCTTCGCCGATGGTCCAGGCCACCAGATCCTTGGCGTAATAGAAACAGGCGTGCTGCCAGCTTACCCAACGATGTGGTACGCCATGCATATCGAGCGTGAGGATCAGCGGCGGAGCGGCCATAGTAGCTTGCATATCGCTTTATTTATCACGAATTATCAATAGTGTAAAATTTATTCATAGGCAATGGACCGGCGAAGATTAGCAGAGCAAGGTGAAATTTAAAAGCGGCTTGGAAATTTCGGGAAGTTCAAACCTTGGAGGTGCCTTGGCTCTATCGCTATTGCTGCATGGGGTGCTGATGTGGCAGGTGTCGCCAGTGGCTTTGGCGCCAAAACGTTTTGTGTCGCCACAAGCCAATTTCATTAATGCCTCTTTCTCCCCGCTCCTAGTACCTGAAGCGCCTTCGGTATCAGCGGATTCCTATGCAAGGTCCAAGGTGAAATCGGAAAAGAACTTGCCATCGGCTACGGCCGCTGTAATGCCCAATGCGCCCCCACGACCGAAAATTTCGCATGCCGCGCACCCTTCGGAGTCGAGTGGCGGGGCCCCCGCCGGGTTGGGGGACAGTGCTCCCGGCGAGTCGGGGAGCGGGTTACCATGGCCTGCTGTTTTATCCGGCGAAATCGCGCCACTTTCGCTCGAGGAGGGAATCGATGCCAATGGATTGCGTCAGTATCGTCTTGGCTTGGCGGCGGCAGCACGCCGCTTCAAGCGATATCCGCCGCAGGCACAGGAAAATGGCTGGAGCGGTACCGCCGAGGTGCGCGTTGCAATTGCCGCCAACGGGGCGCCACAGCCGCCGGTACTGCTGCGCTCCAGCGGCCACCAACTGCTTGATGCGGCAGCCCTCGAAATGATTGGCAACGCGGCACTTGGAGCCATCGTGCCAGCGAGCTTGCGAGGCCAGTCCTTCAGTGTGCCGTTGCCGGTGGTGTTCAGCCTCAACGGCGAATAATCGGAGCGCAACCATTGCTGATTCTGGAGAGCGATGGGAAAGCCACCCCGATCAGCAACTTGCCGGTTAGAACCGTGCAGCGGCTGAACCAGGTAGATCGATTATTGCAGGGACAACTCTGCTAGCGGGTTTTTTGGGGATGTACTCCAAGAGCCCTTTCCTCTCCAGTGGGATCGTGACCTACGGGGCGTCCCGCCAGGGGACTTCCTTCGGGGCGTCCCACCAGGGGACTTCCTTCGGGGCGCACTTCGGGGCGCACTTCGGCGGTGTGGAAACCAAAGCGGCCGGCTTTGCGGTCGGCATAGTAGTGACGCAGAGTCAAGGCGATGGTGCGAAAAGCGATTTTATCCCAGGGGATTTCGTACTCGGCGAGCAAGGCAACTTCAAGCGTTTCAATGCCTGGCGAAAAGTCGAGGTTAAGCAGGCGGGCGCGGTAGATGGCATGTACTTGACTGATGTGGGGCACGCTGATGAGAGTGTACATTGCACCGATTTCGACTTGCGCGCGGGCTTCCTCGACTGTCTCCCTTGCGGCTGCCTCGGGCAGTGTCTCGTGGTTTTCCATAAACCCAGCGGGAAGGGTCCACATGCCGTGGCGTGGCTCGATGGCACGGCGACAAAGCAGCACTTTACCTTCCCATTCCGGCAGGCTGCCGACCACCAGCTTGGGGTTCTGGTAATGAATGGTGCCGCAGGCGTCGCAGATGGCGCGGAGCAGGGTATCGCCCGAAGGTATTCGCCGACTGACAGGAGCGCCGCAGTGACTGCAATAGTTGATGGCGGGGGGCATATATTGGCCAGGTTCGTGACTTGCCCGTATTCTAACGCAGCGGTGAGCGAGGCTGGTATGACCAACATTTACCTCCTGATCAAGTGATCCGATCAGGGGGGTTATCTAGCTAATAAGCGCAATCGCAATTGCGTCGCCACGACTAAAAACTGAAAAGGACATGAATATTGGGCTGAGCAGTATCTATGATTCCCGGCCATCCCCGAAGCCGACAGTTGGTGAAAAATATGACCGGTTATTTCGATGGCTCGATTCAAGCAAAGTCAATGCCAGTGCGGGTTTTGGGAAGATTCTGGATGTTGCAGGAATTTTTGAAGCATGGTAAACATAAAGTAAATCAATAAGATATTTGTGTTTTGTAAGAAAAAACCTTACAAACATTACGGAAGTCTTTCTTACATCAAATACAGAATTCTCCCGCTAGTTTCACTTGACATCACGCGTCACAATGCAAACGTCTTCAAGTCCGTCGATTTGAGGCAACCAAGGAGCGCATGATGAAAATGACTGACACCTACAATGACATAAAGGAAGTCAATCTTGCCTACCTGATGCTGGCGCAGAACATGGTTCGCGTCGACCGCGAGGCGGCAATTTTTCGCCTCGGCATCAGCGAAGAGATTGCCGATATCCTGGACCGCCTCACCCCGGGACAAGTGCTGAAAATGGCCAGTTCCGACATGCTGTTATGCAGCTTCCGTTTCGACGATACGCTGTTGCTTAACCTGCTTGCCAACCACGAGCGCGATCGCAGCATCGGGCACGTGCATGCGGCGATTTTAGCTGCCGGCAAGTCTGTTGAAACCATGGCGTGATTCGTTGAATTATCGGAGGCTCTTATGCGTAATAAGTCCGTTATCTCGGAAGCGAGAGATATTCGCTTGGCCGTCGAGCTGATCGAGCTCGGGGCACGCTTACAACTGCTGGAAGCGGAGACCAAGCTCAGTCGCGAACGACTGCTCAAGCTCTACAAAGAAGTTCGTGGCGAGTCGCCACCGAAGGGCATGTTGCCGTTCTCAACGGATTGGTTTATGACCTGGCAACCAAACATCCATGCTTCGTTGTTCATGGCGTATCACCGTTTCCTGTTGGAACACACGCAATTGCGCGGTCTTGACCTCATCATCAAATCCTTCCGTTTGTATCTCGAGCAGGTGCGGCGCAATGACATGGAACCAGCCCTGTCGCTGACGCGTGCCTGGACCATGGTGAGATTTTTTGATGCCCACATGCTGGCGCTGGCGACCTGCAAATGCTGTGGTGGACAGTTTGTGTCGCACGCATTTGACCCAACCAAAGGCTATGTCTGCGGACTCTGCAATGTTCCGGCACGCGCCGGCAAGACACGTCGAGCCGCCGCGATTAAAGCCAACTCCGTCGTCGCTGCCTAGCCGGGCAAGCGGATTCATTCAATACTCGTATTTAGCGCACGGCCTTTTTGGGTCGTGCGTTATTTCCGCTACTCCTCTTCGTAATGTATGGAGTTGTGTCAAGGGCTGAATTTGCGGCTATCATTACGCCGTAGCAGTTCGCGGCACAACGAACAGGGCAACTGAACCGGAAAACGGAGATCGTCAATGTTCTTGTTTATCGGATATGCAATTGTTTTGGCGGCTTCGGTTGGAACCTATGCGGTTCACGGCAGCCTGGCAGCGTTGTATATGCCGTTGGAGTATGTGGCGATTGTCGGCATGATGGCGGGCGGGTTTGTTGCCGGCAATGGCAGCAAGGAGATCAAGGCCACGCTGAGCGCATTGCCCTCGGTACTCAAGGGGTCGCGCTTTACCAAGGCGCTGTATCTCGATCTGCTGTCCCTGCTTTTCGAGATACTTGCCAAGGTGCGCAAGGAAGGCCTGATGTCGGTGGAAAACGATATCGAGCATCCGGAGGAGAGCGGCATATTTCAAAAATACCCGAACATCGTCTCGGATCACCATGTCATGGAGTTTATCACCGACTATCTGCGCATGATGGTCGGCGGCAATCTGAATGCATTCGAGATCGAAAACCTGATGGATATCGAGATCGAGACGCATCACCACGAGGCGCATGTGCCGGCGCATATCATGGCCAAGACGGCGGACGCGGTGCCGGCATACGGCATCGTGGTGGCGGTGATGGGCGTGGTGAACGTGATGGGCTCGGTCGGCGAGCCGCCGGCGGTGCTCGGCAAGATGATCGGCGGGGCGCTGGTGGGCACCTTTATCGGTATCCTTGTCTCCTATGGTTTTGTGGCGCCGATCGCTTCCCAGCTCGAGCAAAAGGCCGAGGAGGGGAGCAAGATTTACCAGTGTGTCAAAATGGTGTTGCTCGCCAGCATGAACGGCTATGCGCCGCAGGTGGCGGTCGAATTCGGCCGCAAGGTG
>CAYHXK010000138.1:0-249 GCA_964360125.1 uncultured Sterolibacterium sp. | reverse complement strand
GCAAAGTACTCTACTCGACCGAAAGACCGAGTTTCCTCGAGCTTGAGGAAGAGGTGAAGAGTCGCAAGGCGCAGAAGTGACCCAGTAGACGCGGATTGGGTGGCCCGTTACAACCTAATTGATAGTCATGGATAGACATGAGCGACGATAGCCAGCAACCGATCATCGTCAAGCGCATTAAAAAAGGCGGGGGCGCCGCTCATGGTGGGGCGTGGAAGATCGCCTATGCCGACTTCGTCACGGCGATGA
>CAYHXK010000137.1:0-7004 GCA_964360125.1 uncultured Sterolibacterium sp. | reverse complement strand
GCGCTTGGACATGCCGAACTCCGGCGCCAGTCCTTCCGGCCGTGAGGCTTCGGCGGCCGCGCGCGCCAGCATTTCCTCGACCAGGGTCGACGGCCAGGTACGCGCCATCAGTCCGCGTTTGGCATCGGCGGGCGTCGGTGCAGCCTTGATCAGGGCGATGATCTCATCGACGTTCGACAAAGCCACCGCCAGGCCTTCGAGAATATGGCCACGCTCGCGGGCCTTGCGCAATTCGAACACAGTGCGCCGGGTAATCACTTCGCGCCGATGGGCAAGGAACTCCACCAGCATTTCCTTGAGGTTGAACAGTTTCGGCCGGCCATCCACCAGCGCCACCATGTTCATGCCGAAGGTGTCCTGCAGTTGCGTCTGCTTGTAGAGGTTGTTGAGTATCACCTCGGCCACTTCGCCGCGCTTCAACTCGATCACCACGCGCATGCCGGACTTGTCGGACTCGTCCTGCAGGTGGGTGATGCCTTCGATCTTCTTCTCGTTCACCAGTTCGGCGATTTTTTCGAGCAGGGTTTTCTTGTTCACCTGGTAGGGCAGCTCGTCGATGATGATCGCCTGCTTGCCGCCTTTTTCCAGGTCCTCGATATGCGTGCGGCCGCGCATGATGACCCGGCCGCGCCCGGTCAGGTAGCCTTCGCGCACCCCCGCGACGCCGTAGATCAGTCCGGCGGTGGGGAAGTCCGGCGCTGGGACGATCTCGATCAGTTTCTCGATGCTGATGCCGGGATCGCCCAGCAGCGCCAGGCAGGCGTCGATCACTTCGCCCAGGTTGTGCGGGGGAATGTTGGTCGCCATGCCGACGGCAATCCCCGAGCTGCCGTTGATCAGCAGGTTGGGAATCTTCGCCGGCAGCACCAGCGGCTCATGCTCCGAACCGTCGTAGTTCGGGCCGAAGTCGACCGTCTCCTTGTCGAGATCGGCCAGCAGTTCATGGCCGATCCGGGCCATGCGAATTTCGGTGTAGCGCATCGCCGCGGCATTGTCGCCGTCGACCGAGCCGAAGTTGCCCTGGCCATCGACCAGCATGTAGCGCAAGGAGAAATCCTGCGCCATGCGCACGATGGTGTCATATACCGCGGTGTCGCCGTGCGGATGGTATTTACCGATCACGTCGCCGACGATGCGCGCCGACTTCTTGTAGGCCTTGTTCCAGTCATTGCTGAGTTCGTGCATGGCGAACAGCACGCGCCGATGCACCGGCTTGAGTCCGTCGCGCACGTCCGGCAGCGCGCGGCCGACGATCACGCTCATGGCGTAATCGAGGTAGGAGTGGCGCATTTCCTCTTCGAGGCTGATCGGCAAGGTTTCTTTGGCGAACTGGTTCATCTTCTGCATTACCACGGAATTATGAATTTTCTACAGGATCGTCGGATGAAGTCGAACCTTGAAAAGCTTAAGATTTTAACATGGCAACCGATCCATTTCGAAGACCTCTGTAATCCTTGCAGACGCATGACCAGCATGTTGTATCTGCTGGTGTTTTGTGCTTAAATCAACAGATTAATGAGTGTTTGTCACGAATAATGCATACGCGCACTCGTCGGTAAAGCCTAGTTTCAAACCCGTCGACAATCCGATCCCGATCATCCGATCAAAACCGAGTGGAGGAAAACAACTTGAACAAAAACTTAAGCAAAGCGACCCTAGTCGCCATTTTGAGTTGCGCTGCCAGCGTCTCGGCGCAAACCGCAAGCAACGACGGACACCTCTACGATGCGCGTGGCAATGTAGTCATGAGCGGTTCCGGACTTTGCTGGAAAACTGCACGCTGGACTCCGGCTCTGGCAGTTGAGGCCTGCGATCCGGATCTAGTCAAGAAAGCAGCTCCTGCCGCACCGGTTGCCGCACCGACGCCGAAACCGGCACCCCCCCCAGCCCCTGCTCCTGCTCCGGCACCCGCTGCGGTAAAAGTGATCAATCTTGCCGCAATCAGTCTGTTCGATTTCGGCAAGGCCGTCCTCAAGCCCGCCGCCAAGACCGAGATCGACCAGAAAATCATCGCCAAACTTGCCGATGTCGGCAAGATCAGCCTGATCGTTGTCGGCGGCCATACGGATCGCCTCGGATCGTCGGCCTTTAACCAGAAACTGTCGGAAAAACGCGCCGAAGCGGTCAAGACCTATCTGGTCGCCAAAGGCATGGACGCTAACGCCATCGAGACTTTCGGATTCGGCAAGACACAGCCGGCGCAGGGGGTGGCGAAATGCGACGACAAACTGCCGCGCAACAAACTGATCGACTGCCTGGAACCGCATCGTCGCGTGACCATCGAGATCAAGGCAATGCCCAAGTGACCATCCACTAAACCATGCATTCCTGACCCCGCCTAGCGCGGGGTTTTTCATGCTGCCGCAATCAATCGACACTCTCATCGAAGCGCGCTGGATCATTCCGATCGAACCGCTCGGCGTCACCCTGGAACATCATGCCATCGCCATTGATGCAGGACGTATCCTCGCACTGCTGCCGACGGAGGAGGCACGTACTCGTTTTCAGGCGCGCAACACGGTTCGCCTGGGGCAACATTGCGTATTACCCGGCTTGATAAACCTGCACACCCACGCCGCCATGTCGCTGTTGCGCGGTTACGCCGACGACATTGCCCTGATGGACTGGCTGAACCAGCGCATCTGGCCGGCCGAGGCCCGCCACGTTTCAGCCGCCTTCGTCCGCGACGGCACGCTGCTGGCATGCGCAGAAATGCTGCGCGGCGGCATCACCTGTTTCAACGACATGTACTTCCATCCGGAGGCCGCCGCCGAAGCCGCCCTACGGCTAGGCATGCGCGCCTCATTGGGCGTGCTGACCATCGAATTTCCCACGACCTACGCCTCCGACGCCGAGGATTACCTGGCCAAGGGGCTGGCCGCCCGCGACGCCCTGCGCGACGAGCCGCTGATCAGTTTCTGCATGGCGCCGCACGCACCCTACACAGTCGCCGACAAGAGTTTCGAGCGCATTGCCACTTTGTCCGCCCAGCTCGACTTGCCGATTCATATGCACCTGCACGAAACCCGCGCGGAAATCGAGGACAGCGTCAAGCAATTCGGAGTACGCCCGCTCCAGCGGCTGCATCGTCTGGGTCTGCTCGGGCCGAACCTGATCGCCGTGCATGCGGTGCATTTGGAGCCAGGCGAGATCGACCTGCTCGCCGAGCATGGTTGCAGCGTCGCCCACTGTCCCACCTCGAACATGAAGCTTGCCAGCGGCATCGCCCCCGCCGCCGCACTGGCCCGCAGCGGCGTGCGCACCGGCCTGGGCAGCGATGGCGCGGCCAGCAACAACCGCCTCGACCTGTTCCGCGAGATGAACCACGCTGCCTTGCTTGCCAAGGTCGCCAGTGATGATGCCACCGTCCTGGATGCCCACAGCGTGCTGCGCATGGCCACACTCGACGGAGCAGCTGCGCTGGGCCAGGAGCATCGCATAGGCTCGCTGCTTGCCGGAAAACAGGCCGATCTCTGTGCGGTACGTCTCGATGACCCCAACCTGCTGCCCTGCTTCAATCCTGCCTCACACCTGGTCCATGTCGCCGGACGCGAGCATGTCAGCCATGCCTGGGTGGCAGGGGAGGCCCGAGTCGTCGATGCTCGCTTGCTGAAAGTTGAAACGGCGGAGTTGCTTGACATAGCGAATTTGTGGCACAATAAGCTTGACTTTTGATCTGTGGTTTGGTTTTTTGTATTTTTTATCAACCACTCGCCGACATCATCCGTTCGAGGACAACAGAGGACAACATGAATAAACAAATCTCAAAAATTGCGCTGCTTGCCGCCATTGGCATCAGCAGTACTGTCGCCTTTGCTCAAGTTAACGACGGCCATCTCTACGATGCGCGCGGTGAAGTCGTGAAGAGCGGCACCGGCCTATGCTGGAAAACTTCCCGTTGGACGCCTGCCATGGCCATCCAGGCATGCGATCCGGACCTGATCAAGAAAGAAGTGCCTGTCGCCAAGCCTGCCGAGGCCAAGCCTGCTCCCCCACCAGCACCAGCGCCCGCTCCCAAGCCCGCCGCGAAAAAAGTGACCTTGGCCGCCGATGCCTTGTTCGATTTCGACAAAGCCACGCTGCGCGCCGATGGCAAGGCGAAGCTTGACGATCTGCTCGCCAATATCAAGGGCATCAAGCTTGAAGTCATCATCGCCGTCGGACACGCCGACCGCATCGGCACCGACAAATACAATCAGGCGCTGTCCGAAAAGCGCGCCGCTACGGTGAAAACCTATCTGGTCGACAAGGGTCTCGAACCGAACCGTGTATACACCGAAGGCAAGGGCGAGAAGCAGCCGGTGACCGGCGACAAATGCATGAAAATGGGCAAGGATCACCGCAGCAACAAGAAACTGGTGGACTGCCTGCAACCTGATCGCCGCGTCGAAATCGAAGTGATCGGCACCAAGTAAATGTAAGCTGGGGTTTCGATCCAAAAAAGCCCTGCCATGCAGGGCTTTTTTTCTTTCATAGCTTCTCAACGGAGCGCCCATGCAGGAAACTCTCAATGTGAATGCGGATCCCCGCGAACTCGATAAATTCGGCGAACTCGCCCATCGCTGGTGGGATCCGAATTCGGAGTTCAAGCCGCTGCATGACATCAATCCACTGCGTCTGGAATGGATCGATCAGGCCATCGGACTCAGCGGAAAAAGCGTGGTCGATGTCGGCTGTGGCGGCGGTATCCTTGCCGAAAGCATGGCTGATCGAGGGGCGGAGGTTACCGGCATCGACCTCAGCGAACGGGCGCTGGGCGTCGCCCGGCTGCACCTGCTGGAAAGCCGGCAGATTGTCGATTACCGGCTGATCTCGGCCGAAGCGCTGGCGCTGGGCCAGCCAGCAAGTTTCGATGGCGTCACCTGCATGGAAATGCTGGAACATGTGCCTGACCCGGCCAGCGTGGTGCGCGCCTGCGCGGCCCTGGTGAAGCCCGGTGGCCAGGTGTTCCTGTCCACCATCAATCGCAACTGGAAGGCTTACCTGTTTGCCGTTATCGGCGCCGAATACCTGCTCAACCTGCTGCCGCGCGGCACCCACGATTACGCCCGCTTCCTGCGCCCGGCCGAACTCTCTCGCTATTGTCGCGATGCCGGGTTGCGTGTCGACGAAATCATCGGCATGAGCTATAACCCACTGAGCAAAATCTATACACTCGGCCGGGACACCAGCGTCAATTACCTGATTCGTTCGACTGCCGCAGCGTGATGCCCCAAATCCAAAAGCGGGCACAGTGCCCCAGACCCAACTGCGGGCATTAATGATCGAAGCAGTCCTCTTCGACCTCGACGGCACCCTCGCCGATACCGCGCCCGATCTCGGCGCCGCCCTGAACCGTCTGCTGGTCGAGGAAGGCAGACCGCCCCTGGCTCTGGAACTGGCGCGTCCGCACACTTCCAACGGCGTGCGCGGCCTGCTGGGCGCCGGCTTCGGCTGCGCTCCCGGCGATGCCGCATACGCCGAATTCGCCAGACGCTTCCTGGACCACTATGCAAGCGCACTCTGCCAGGGCACAGTGCTGTTTCCCGGCATAGCCGAGTTGCTCGTGAAACTGGATCGGCGCGGGATACGCTGGGGCATCGTCACCAACAAATCGCAACGCTACACCCTGCCCCTGCTCGAAGGACTCGGATTGCGGCAGCGTTGCGCCTGCATCGTCAGCGGCGACACCACGCCCCGTGCCAAGCCGCATCCGGCACCCTTGCTGCTGGCCTGCATTGCCGCGCAAGTGCAGCCGGCGCGCAGTCTCTATGTGGGCGACGACTTGCGCGACATCCTGGCAGGCCGCGCCGCCGGCCTGGGCACCGTCGCCGCCGCCTACGGTTACCTGGGCGTCGAGATCCCGGTGGCCTCCTGGCAGGCCGACGCCATCGTCAACCGGCCCGAGGAAATCCTCGGCCTGCTGGGGAGCAGATGATATAATCAACTTGTCTGAACTTTTTTCCCGGACAGGTTTCAAATGTTGTGACATCACCTGGGGCCGACATGGCTTCGACGTGGGTTGCGAAGCAAAGCAGTGCATACCGAGGGCCAGTGACCTCGTAAATCCATCTGGAAAACTTTAAACGCCAACGACGAGCGTTTCGCTCTAGCCGCTTAAACCCGGCTGGCTCTGCACCGGTTTGCTGATGGACCGGGTTGCGCAAGCGACAGCAGAGTCATACACATCAGCTAAGGATCTGCCCCGCCGCGTGGCAGATGACGAAAATCCTGCGGATCGCTGGTTGTCAGCCTGCCCGGCGGCGGACACCCGGCTAAATCAAATGACGAGGCTAAGTATGTAGTACTGCCTGTAGAGGACTTGCGGACGCGGGTTCAATTCCCGCCGGCTCCACCAATTGAATGAGAACGGCACCCACGTGGTGCCGTTTTCATTTGGTGGGGACTAACTAGATGGGTGACAGGATCGCTCTGAGGGCCCCCCGCGTCAGAATAGTTGTCGCCCGGATATGATCTTGAACTTGGGGGCGATAAGGATGAACAATGGCTCGGTACGGAGAAGAGGTCAGCTACGATTTATTTTCAAACGCCATCGCTTCTTAAGACCTGGCGACAGTTCGGAAATGGGGAATCACCAAACGATCTCGTAGCTGCTACTCCGTCCACCCCTGCCGCTCCGCATGAGACAACCCGCTTTTTTTGGGTGTAATTGGGTGTATTATTGGGTGCCATGATTCAAACCGACACCCTCCAAATCACTCCGGAGATTCTGGCCCTGATCGCCAAGATCGACGAATTCAAGGGCGCTTGGCGTGCCTTGGGCAGGCTTGCTCCTGATCGTCTATCGGCGTTGCGTCGCGTCGCCACGATTGAAAGCATCGGCTCGTCCACTCGGATTGAGGGTAGCAAACTGTCCGATAGTGAGGTTAAGCACCTGTTGACCAAGCTGCAGATCAAGACGTTCACCACCCGGGACGAACAAGAAGTCGCCGGCTACGCCGAGGCGATGGAGCTGGTGTTTTCATCATGGAGGGACATCACGCTCACCGAAAATAATATCAAAC
>CAYHXK010000136.1:0-7036 GCA_964360125.1 uncultured Sterolibacterium sp. | reverse complement strand
CACATCAACTGCATCATCACCCAGCGCGAGGTCGGGGTAGACACCGAATCCTGGGAAGCGGCGCTGAAGAACACCCTGCGCCAGGCGCCCGACGTGATCCTGATCGGCGAGATCCGCGACCGGGAAGTCATGGAGCACGCCATCGCTTTCGCCGAAACCGGCCACCTGGCGCTGGGCACGCTGCACGCCAACAGCGCCAACCAGGCGCTCGACCGCATCATCAATTTTTTCCCCGAGGAACGCCGCCAGCAGTTGCTGATGGATCTTTCGCTCAACTTGCGCGCGCTGGTGGCGCAGCGCCTGATCCCCCTCAAGGAAGGCAAGGGGCGCGCCGCCGCCATCGAGATCATGCTGAATTCCCCGCTGATCTCCGACCTGATCTTCAAGGGCGAGGTGCATGGCATCAAGGAAATCATGAAGAAGTCCAAGGAACTCGGCATGCAGACCTTCGACATGTGCCTGTTCGACCTCTACGAGGATGGCCGCATCAGCTACGAGGACGCGCTGCGCAACGCCGACTCGGTCAACGACCTGCGCCTGCAGGTCAAGCTGCACGGCAAGGAAGCCAAGGATCGCGACATGAGTTCGGGGATCGAGCACCTCGATATCGTCTGAGCCAGCCGGATAGTATCGGCCAGTCGGTCGTGCATTGGCATTGATGGCAGATGTAGCTACATAGTCGCTACAAATACTGGGAATTTATCATGTTGCCGACGCTGAAAAACCACCGATGTCCGTTCGCGCATTGAGCCGGAAATCAAAGATCGCGCTACCGAGATGCTGGCTTCCTGCGGCCTTAATCTCAGCGACGCTATCCGTCTTTTTTGCGTCAGGTTGTTGTTCAGGAAGGTTTGCCGTTCGAAGCAACAGTTCCCAATGCCAAAACGCCTGCTGCGATGCAGGAAGCGCGAGCAATGAGAACAGCGAAGTTTGATTCAGCGGAGGCGCTGTTCAATGATCTCAAAAAAACCGGCAAAGCTAAAACGCGCAAAGCCGCCGCGAAGTAGCGACAAAACCAATGGCACAATCATCTTCACCCGCACGGGTACGCATTCTGAGCTTTTCGACTAGCTCCCCTCTTGCGTGGAGTCGGGTCGCGGCTGGCGATTGCCGCCGGCCACCATCGGAAAATGGTACAGCCGGCATTCCAGCGGGCCGTTGAACAGCGGGATGCGGCGCTTCACCGCCAGGCCGATCAGCTTGGGCAAGGCCGTGTCGGCGGAGAAGAACCAGCAATCCCATCCGGCATACTGGCGCTTCAGCGCGTCGCCGAGGCGCGGATAGAAGGCGGCGAGTTCCGCCACTTCGCCGAGTCGCTCGCCGTAGGGCGGGTTGGCGATCAGTATGCCCGCATGTTCGCCCGCCCAGGGCGGGGGAGTACTCAGGATGTCGCCCTGGCGCACCTCGATCAAGCCGCCCAGGCCGGCGTAGTCGAGATTCTGGCGCGCCCGCGCCACGGCATCGGCGGAAAGGTCGGCGCCGCTAATCGGTAGCGTTGCCGGCGCCGTTTCCCGCCGCGCGGCGGCGGCGCGGCACAGGCTGCGCCAGAACTCGGCGTCGAAATTGCGCAGGCGCGCGAAGCCGAATTCGCCCGCTTCGCGCGACAGCCCCGGCGCGTCGCCCAGGCTCATGTGCGCCGCCTCGATGAGGAAGGTGCCGCTGCCGCACATCGGGTCGTAGAGCGGAATACCGGGCCGCCAGCCGATCAGGCGCAGGATGCCGGCGGCAAGATTCTCCTTGAGCGGCGCTTCGACCTTGGCGATCTTGTGGCCGCGCTGCCACAGCGGCTCGCCCGAGGTGTCGAGATAGATCGTCGCTTCATTGGCGGTGAGGAACAGGTGGATGCGCACTTCGGGCCGGGCGGTATCGACGCTCGGGCGCTGGCCGCAGGCGTCGCGGAAACGGTCGCACACCGCATCCTTGACGCGCAGGGTGATGAACTCCAGGCTCTTCAGCGGCGACTTCACCGCCGTCACATAAACCCGCAGGGTGCGTTCGACCTTGAACAGCGCCGGCCAATCCACCGCGTGGGCGAGACGATACACATCGTCCTCCTTGCCGTAAGCGCCCTGCGCGACGCGCCACAGCACGCGGCTGGCGATGCGCGATTCGAGGTTGACGCGGTAGCAGGTTTCCCAACTGCCGGCGAACTGCGCGCAGCCCGGCACGATCCGCGCCGCGCCGGCGCCGGCCGCGTTCAGGTCCTCGGCCAGCAGCGGCTCGAGGCCGCGCGGACAGGGAGCAAAGAAATTTTCGAGCGGGGAGGTATTCAAAATGGTTTCAGCACCACGAGGATCACCACCACGGTCAACAACAGCACCGGCAGTTCGTTGAAGACACGGTACCAGACATGGCTGCGCGTGTTGCGCCCGGCGGCGAAGGCGGCCAGCAGGCGGCCGCAGTACCAGTGATAGACGACCAATACCGCCACCAGCGCGGTCTTGGCGTGCAGCCAGCAACCCGCGAAACCGTAGGCCAACCACAGCCACAGGCCCAGCCCCACCGCCAGCACACCCAGCGGCGTCATGAAGCGGTACAGCTTGCCGGCCATCAGCAGCAGGCGCGCGCGCTCCGCGCGGCTTTCGGCCGGCACCAGCGCCAGATTCACGAAAATCCGCGGCAGGTAGAACAGGCCGGCGAACCAGCTGGTGACGAAAATGATATGAAAGGCTTTCGACCAGAGCATGTCAGGATTCCTTGCGGGTGGAAACAGTGTTCGCCAAACCGGCGTTTACCTGCGGGTAGATCAGGCGCACTTTCAATTCGCGCTTGAGGCGGGTGTTGTCCAGCCGGCGCGACTCGCGCATGAAAGATAGCACAAGCGGCGACAGCAAGCTCGCCGCCTCGGCCCGGCTGACGCGGCGCGGATGCGGCAGGGCGTGGGCATCGGCGACCGCGTCGAACCACTCGGCCATGCGCAGCACGGAATCGTCGCTGGCATGGTAGGCGCGATTCGGGCTGCCGTGGCGCAGGGCGGCCAGCGCACAACGCGCCAGATCGTCGGCGTGGATATGATTGGTGTATACGTCGTCAGCGTCGTTCAACACCGGATCGCCGCGGCGGATGCGCTCGACCGGCAGGCGTCCGGTCGCATAGATCCCCGGCGCGCGCAGGATGCTGACGCACGGAGCGCCGGCGCTTTTGCCCCAGCGGCGCAGTTGCGCCTCGGCATCGACGCGGCGGCGGGCGCGCGCCGACTGCGGATTGGCGCGCTGGCTTTCGCCGATGATGGCGCCGCCGCAATCGCCGTAAATGCCGCTGGTGCTGATATACACCAGGCGCCGCGGCAAATACTTGCCGCGCCGCAATGCCGCGATCAGATGCCGCGTGCGCGTATCCTGCGTGCCCTGCTCCGGCGGCGGCGCCAGGTGCAGCACCAGGTCGGCCAGCCCGGCCAGCCGACGCAGCGAAGCCGGTCGGTCGAGGTCGCCGCGGATCGGCACCACGCCGTATTTGGTCAACTCCGCGTCCAGTGTAGAATCCGTCGCGCGCACCAAGGCATACACGCGGTAGCGTCGCGTCAGCAGCGGCAGGGCGCGGCGCGCCACGTCGCCACAGCCTATGATCAATAATCTTTGCACCTGGCGATTATCTCATGTCCTTCCAGATCACCATCCAGCCCAGTGGCCATACCTGCGTCGCCGAAGACGGAGACACCATCCTGCGCGCCGCGCTGGATGCCGGCCTCACCCTGCCCTACGGCTGCCGCAACGGCGCCTGCGGCAGTTGCAAGGGCAAGCTGCTCAGCGGTGACATCGATTACGGCTATGCCCAGGAAAGCGCGCTCACCGCGGAAGACAAGGCCGCCGGATTGGCGCTGTTTTGCTGTGCCACGCCGCGCTCCGATGTCAGCATCGAATGCCGCGAGCTGAGCTCGATCCATGACATTCCGGTCAGGATCATGCCCTGCCGCGTGCAGCAGCTGGAACGCCTGGCGCCCGACGTGATGACGCTGTCGCTCAAGCTGCCGGTGAATGAGCGCCTGCAATTCCTCGCCGGACAGTACATCGAGATCATCCTCAAGGACGGCAAGCGCCGCGCCTTCTCGCTGGCCAATGCGCCGCACGATGACACGCTGCTGCAATTGCATATCCGTCTGATCCCCGGCGGCCATTTCACCGAACAGGTCTTCAATGTCATGAAACAGCGCGACATCCTGCGCTTCGAGGGGCCGCACGGCAGCTTCTTCCTGCGCGAGGAATCCGCCAAGCCGATCATCCTGCTGGCCGGCGGCACCGGCTTTGCGCCGATCAAGAGCATCGTCGAGCATGCCCTCCACAATCTGATCGCCCGGCCGATGAAGTTGTACTGGGGCGCGCGCAACCGCGCCGGCCTGTATCTGCCCGAACTGCCGCAGCGCTGGGCGGCGGAGCAGTTGCACCCCTCGCACGCCCCGCACATCCAGTACCAGCCGGTGCTGTCCGAGCCGACCGCGGCAGACGCCTGGACGGGACGGCGTGGCCTGGTGCATCAGGCGGTGCTCGAAGACCACGCGGATCTGTCCGGCTACCAGGTGTATGCCTGCGGCGCGCCGGCGATGATCGATGCGGCGCGGCGCGATTTCATCGCGCGGGGACTGCCGGCGGAGGAATTTTTCGCCGACGCCTTCACTTACTCGAGCGCTACGGAGACGCCATGAAAAAGGGGGCCTGGTCTGGCCCCCCGGTGTTTCGCGGCGGACAGCCGTGCGTCAGCCGGCTGTTGCCCGCCGGAGCGCACCGCCGCTGCGATGGTCAATAGAAGTTGTAATGCACCGTGGCATTGATCCGTTCCTGGGTGCCGACTTCCGGCCCGAACGTAGTGCGTTTGCCGTAGGCATATTCAAGACCCAGTTCGGTGTTCTTGGCGATCCCCCAGAAAGTGTTCAGGAAAGCCTGATCGATTTTCTTGTTCGGCACCAGATCGGCCGAACCCAGACCACGGCCGAAGGCATCGAGCTTGGCGTCGCTGGCGAAGCGGGTCTGGGACACGACGAGGTTCGAACGCACCGCGGGGCTCCATACGTGGGTGTAGCCGAGGTGCCAGCCGGTGGCGCGCCACAGGCGGATTTCGGAACCGACATCGGCAGCGCCCTGGATCAACGAATTCAGCATGTAGCGGCCAATGCCGTCGCCGGTGTTCACCTGGGCAACCAGGGTGTCTTTGCCGAACATCATGCTGCCGCCGAGGCCCACGCCATAGCCGCGCTTGCTGCGCACTGCGTTGCTGTATTCATGCGACACGGCGCGCAGCGAGAGATGCCCCTTGTCGGTGTTGTAGCTCCAGTTTGCGACCAGGTCGGGATTTTTGTCGAAGTCGCTGCCGCTAAAAGTGAGGCTCGCGGGGTTTTCCAGCGAGACCGCCAGCGTGCTGCCCTGGCCCACATTGGCCGTATAGCGTACCTGCGGATGGCGCAGCAGCGGATTCCCGCCGGGACCGTTGAAGTCCACGGTGTCGGCGAAGGAGCGCAAATCGAGGAAGTTGCCCCAGGTCTGGCCGACCAGCCAATTGCCTACCTGACCATAAGCATGGCGCAAGCGGAAGCCGACCGAATTGGTTGCCAGCTCGCCTTGAAAGGCATTGGGCGCATTGAAGTCCCCCTCCAGCTTGACCGTCAGGTTACCCATATCGGTGGGCGTGCTGATCATAACGCCGAGACGCGAGGTCTTGCCGGTCAGATAGACCTGCCCCTTTTTCTTGCTGCCGGCGGTGGAGTTGTCGAAGGGCTGCACGAAAACCGCGCTCGCCCAATCGTTGTTGTTGATGTCGTCGTTCCGTCCCTTGAAGTCCTTGACCATGTCGAGCTGGGCGTAACCGTAAACCTTCAGCGAGGTATCGGTGCCCGGCACCTTGATCGAACCCGGGATGTCGCCCGCGACCACGGCATTGGCCGGCGCGGCGGCGGCGGGCGCAGCCTTCTGCTTGGCTTCGAGCTGGGCGAGGCGTTCCTGCATTTGCTTCATCATGGCTTTCAAATCGTCGATTTCGCCAGCGTGCGCCGGGACGATGTGGCTGCCCATGAACCCGAGTGCCGAGACGGCCAGGGCGATTTTTTTGATTTTGGTCATGCAATTACTCCTGTTAAAAAGGAACATCGATTGGCTGGTACAACATGGTAAAACAACAATCCGCATGCACAATGCGGATTGGGTAAAAAAGTTCCGCCGCCTCATTCGCCGAGATACGCCGCGCGCACGCGCGGATCGGCAAGCAGCTTGGCGGCGCTGTCGGCCAGGGTGATGCGGCCGCTTTCCATGACGTAGCCGCGACTGGCGGTCTCCAGCGCCAGTTTGGCATTCTGCTCGACCAGCAGGATGGTCACTCCCGTCGCGGCGACCGCGCGGATGGTCTCGAACACTTTCTGCACCATCAGCGGCGCCAGTCCCATCGACGGCTCATCCCGCAGCAACAATTGCGGCCGGCCCATCAGCGCCCTGCCCAACGCCAGCATCTGCTGTTCGCCGCCGGAAAGCGTGCCGGCAAGTTGTTTTTCGCGCTCCTTGAGGCGCGGCAGCAGGGCATGGATACGCGCCAGGTCGGCGGCGATTTCGGCTTTGTCGTTGCGAACGTAGGCGCCCATCGCCAGATTCTCGGCGACGCTGAGGCGGGCGAAAACACCGCGTCCCTCGGGCACCAGCGCCAGGCCCTTGCCGATCAGAAGGTGCGGCGGCAACGCAATGATTTCTTCGCCGGCCAGGCGGATGCTGCCCTTGGTGGCATGATCCAGCAGCAAGCGCGCCAAGGCCTTGAGAGTGCTGGTCTTGCCGGCGCCGTTGGCCCCGATCAGCGCCACCGTCTCGCCTTTATTGACGGTGAAACTGATGCCTTTCACCGCGGCGATGCCGCCGTAATGGACCTGCAGGTCCGTTACGGCAAGCATGCTCGCCGCGTTCGATGGTTCGGGGTTATGCGCCAAGATAAGCCTCGATGACTTTCGGGTCGCGCTGTACTTTCTCCGGCACGTCCTCGGCGATTTTCTCGCCGTAGTCGAGCACGGCCACACGGTCGCACAGGCCCATCACCAGCTTTACATCGTGCTCGATCAGCAGCACGGTCA
>CAYHXK010000135.1:0-7106 GCA_964360125.1 uncultured Sterolibacterium sp. | reverse complement strand
GCCGAAAACAACTATTCCGCCTACGTTCCGGACCTTCCAGGTTGCGTAGCAACAGGGGGATACGCACCCTGAAGTTGAAAGTCAAATCCGGGATGCGATCGCATTTCATCTCGATGGGTTACGTGAAGATGGTGTTGTCGTTCCACAACCATCCAGCGTCGTCGAATACCTCGAAGTCGAGGCTTAACCGCCGCTCCAGTTTCGCTTGCTGTAGCCTGCGTTATGCTTGGGTGCGGCGCACAATAGCTTCCGGCTTGCCGCCGCCGCGCTTGCCCGAGGCGACGATGAGGAAGACCAGTGCGGCAAACGCCACGGTCGTTGCGTCTATCGTCTCGCCCAGCAGCAGCGCCGCCGCGATCAGCGTGAAGAACGGTTGCAGCAACTGCGTCTGTCCGACGCGCGCAATGCCGCCCAGCGCCAGCCCCCGGTACCACGGCAGGAAGCCGATGTACTGGCTGACGATGCTCACATAGGCGAAACCCGCCCAGGCGGAGAGCGGCAGGTCGAGCGTGCGCGGGGCATACACGATAGTGGGGATGAGCAGGAAGGGCGCGGAGAATACCAGCGCCCAGGAGATCACCCCGAGGCCGCCGAGGCTGGCGGCGAGACGCGCGCCGACGGCATAGCCGATCGAGGCGCTGACCACCGCGCCAAGCAAGGCCAGGTCGCCGGGCTGGAAGGAACCGCCGCCTTTCAACAGCGAAAAGCTCACCACCAGCGCGCTGCCCAGCAAGGCCATCAGCCAGAAACGCAGCGACGGGCGCTCATGGGAAAAAATCACCCCGGCGACCGCGGTGCCGAGCGGCAGTATCCCCAGCATGATGCCGCCATGCGAGGCGTCTACCTGGCGCATGGCCAGGGCGGTCAGGGTCGGGAAGCCCACCACCACGCCTGCCGCCACGACCGCCAGCGAGCGCATTTCCAGGCGGGTCGGCAGGCGGTGCTTGCCCGCCAGCAAGACCAGGGCGGCGATGCAGGCGGCGACCACGGCGCGGCCCGAACCGACGAAGACCGGGTGGAGCGCGGCGACCGCCGCGCGGGTCGCCGGCAGTGTCAGGCTGAAGGCCATCACGCCGATCAAGCCGAGCAGCAGGCCCCTGGTTTCAGGAGTGAGCGCCGTTTTGCCGGACATGCTGCTAACCGTTGCCGCGTCGGAAGACGGCGAGGGTCGCGGCGAGCAGCAGCATCGCCAGCGCGCAGCCGCGGTTGATGCAGGTCACGCTGCGCGTCGAGAGGAAATTCACGGCAAACCTTCCGGCGCTGGCGTAGGCCAGCATCACCAGCGCATCGATGCTCAGGAAAATCGCCGCCAGCACCAGGTATTGCGGCGCCTGCGGCTGCGCCAGTTCGATGAACTGGGGCAGGAAGGCGGAGAAAAACAGCAGCGCCTTGGGATTCGACAGGGACACCGTGGCGCAGCGCCAGAAGGCGGCGCGTGGAGTAATTGGTTTGGCGTCGAGCGCCACTGCGGCCGGGTTGAGGGTGAGCGGCGGGGTCCGCCAGAGCTTGAAAGCCAGCCAGCAAAGGTAGAGGACGCCGAGCGCGCGCAAGGCGTCGAACAGGTTTTCCGAAGCCAGCAGCAGCGCACCCAGCCCGAGGGAGACGGTGGCGATCAGCAGGGCGCTGGCGATGCTTGCGCCGAGAATGCCGAAGGCCGCGACGCGGAGGCCGCCGGCGACCCCGTTGCTCAATGCCAGCAGCATGGTCGGGCCGGGCGTCAGCGCCAGCACGGCGGACGCGGTAAAGAACAGCAGGAGGGTGCTGGCGCTCATGCCCGGCAGTTTAGCTTGTTAGGCCTCCTGCGCGGGCGATGTTGCGAGCGATGGAATCCTCAGGGCAGGACGGCGGGATGGGTATACACCCAGTCGTTGTCCTTGACCGGCGTATGGCAGCCGACGCATTCCTGGGCGAAGGAGGCATCCTTGCCATAGGGCTTCTGCTCGGCGCCAAGCCAGCGGGCATAGCCCCAGCCGCCGGTGGCGGCGTACTTGGCGCTGTCCTTGTGCATGAATTCGGCATGCACAAAGGCGCCGGGCACCGTCGCTGTCGGCCAATTCGCGTGGGTGGCGTTTTTCCACACCAGTTTGCCCAGGATGGCGCCGTCCGGCCAGGGGTTGGTCTTGCCGGCACGCGCCGCCTGAATGGCAATGTCATTGCCGAGGATGGCGCGCAAGGTCTTGTTGTCGGTGCGCTCGGATACCGAGATGATTTTCCAGTCCTTGTATCCTTGCGGCAAGGTGATGCCGTTCGGCGCAGGATCGGCCGCGCTGGCGGAACCGGAGATGAGGGTGGCTAGGGCAAGCAGACGGACCAGTGTTTTCATGAGACTCTCCTTTGGTTATGAACAAATAAACTTTAATACTAAAGCAAATTGGCAAACGAAATCATAATTATTGCCGGCTGGCGGCTTATGCCGGAGAAGCCGGTCAGCGGTTGAGTTGGCGGTAGACGGACTCCGCCACGGTGAGCAGTCGTTCGCGCGGGACTTCACCCGACAAGGCATAACCGAATGGCCCATCGATCCAGTAGAAGACGCTGACACGGTCTTCGCGGGCATAACGGAAAGCGGTTTCACGGTTGCCTGCGCTCGCCTTGCGGACATACAGCGTCAGGCGCAAGCCTTGTGCATCCTGGTACATGAATTGCGCAGCGGGGCCCGCTTCGCCAGGCAGCAAGCGGCCGCCGACGAGATCGAAGCCCTGCGGTCCGAGACGCGGAATTGTCAAATCGTGGCCCAGGCGTTTCGACAACCATTGCACCAGATGCTCTTCCTGCGCCGCGCCGACCTCGACCGGATGCCTGACTTCCGGGGAATACACCGCATGCGCCAGCGCCGCCTGGCGCGGCAGCGAGGCGACAAGCGCGGCTTGGTCCGGCTGGGTCGGCAGGCCGCGCGAGAAAAAACCCAGCAATACGCCGAGCGATACCCAAGCCGCGGCAGCGGCCAGGCGCGGCATGCTGCGCCGCGTCGCGGCCTGGCGCAGGCGGTCGGGGACGGGTTCCTCCAGCACCTTGTCGAAGGCGCTGTGCAGTGCTTCCTTCTGCGCCCGCCAGGCATGGACGAGGGCGGCTTGCTGCGGATTGGCGGCGAGCCAGGCTGCGACTTCGACGGCACGCTGCGGAGCGAGCCGGTTATCGACCAAGGCATGCAGTTCGGCCTCCAGAGGTCTTTGTTCAGGCAGGCTCATTTGATCACCTTCAAGTGCGCGGCGGCCGGTGCTTCGCCGGACAGCAGGGCGCGCAGCCGCTCCCGTCCGCGCGACAGGCGCGACATCACCGTTCCCACCGGGATGCCGAGCGCCCGTGCCGCGTCTTCGTAGGAAAACTCCTCCAGCGTCACCAGCAGCAGCACTTCGCGCTGCTCGGGCGGCAACTGCGCCAATGCGCTAGCCAGGTCGCGCAGCGCCAAGGCATCGCCCTGCGTGCCGGGCACCGCCGGTTCGACGAATTGTTCATCGAGCGGGTCGCTGGGTGGCCGCGCCGCCTGCGCGCGCAGCTGATTGACGAAGATGTTGTGCATGAGGGTCATCAGCCAGGCATCCAGCTTGCTCCCCTGCCGGAACAACGAGAAGCGCGACAGCGCCCGCTCCACGGTGTCCTGCACCAGATCGTCGGCGGCAAAGCGGTCGCTGGTCAGGGCGCGCGCGTAACGGCGCAGTCTGGGCAGGTGCTCGATCAAGTCATGCATGGTCTCTAGCTGGTGTCTCCGCCGATTTGTTTGGTTAGCCTGGCGATGCGCCAAATATAAAAATGCAATCGCTCTCGCGGCTTGGGGCTTGTTCCCTATGAGTACTTGAGCCATATGGTAAAAGTATTCTCCCACCGAGGTTAACACCTCGACAGCGTGGATTATTCCCGTGCGGCTGAAATATTTCAGCATGCCGGCTTTATGGAGCCAGGCGCGATCCAAGGAAACAATCGACTTAGGCGGGAAGATTCATGGCTCCGGACATCCTGACCGGGATCCGGCGCGCGCCGAAGGGCGTGTCATAGTGGCCGTAGCGGCCGGCGATGGCGCCGCCGCAATGCCGGCAATGGCCGTCCTCGGTGAGTTGGTAAGCAAGAATCTCGTACCAGTCGCGCACGATCACCGCCTTCCCGCAAGTTGGGCAAAAAGTGGTGTCGCCTTCCCGGTCATGCACGTTGCCGATATACACATAGTGCAGGCCCTGATCGAGAGCGATGCGGCGGGCGCGCGCCAGCGCGGCCGGCGGCGTCGGTGGCGCGGCGAGCAGCTTGTAGTCGGGGTGGAAGGCGGAGAAATGCAGCGGCACGTCGGGGCCCAACTCTTTCGCCACCCACTGCGACAGTTCCGTCACTTCCGCTGCGCTGTCGTTGTGCCCGGGAATCAGCAGCGTGGTGATCTCCAGCCAGCAACCGGTTTGGTGATGCACGTAGGCCAGGGTGTCGAGCACGTCCTTGAGGTGGCCGCCGCAAAGCTTGAAATAGAATTCTTCGGTGAAGGCTTTCAGGTCGATATTCGCCGCGTCCATCTTGGCGTAAAACTCGCGGCGCGCCTCGGCGTGCATGTAGCCGGCGGTGACGGCGACCGCCTGTAGGCCCTCCGCATGGCAGGCGTCGGCGGTGTCCATCGCATATTCGGCGAAGATCACCGGATCGTTGTAGGTGAAGGCGACGCTCCTGCTGCGGTGTGCGACCGCCGCCTTGGCGATGGCCGCGGGCGAGGCGGCGTCCATCAGCGTGTCCATCTCGCGCGACTTGGAAATGTCCCAGTTCTGGCAGAACTTGCAGGCCAGGTTGCAGCCTGCAGTACCGAAGGAGAATACGCTGGAGCCGGGATAAAAATTGTAGAGCGGTTTCTTCTCGATCGGATCGATGCAGAAACCCGAACTGCGGCCATAGGTGGTCAGCACCAGCTTGCCGTGGCGCATGGCGCGCACGAAGCAGGCGCCGCGCTGGCCTTCGTGCAACTTGCAGTCGCGCGGGCAGAGGTCGCACTGGATGCGGCCATCCTCCAATGCGTGCCACCAGCGGGCGGGATAGGCGCTCTCGTGGATGTTCATGGTGGTTCTCTCCATTTTTGTACCTGATAGCGCGACAGCTTCACCTCATTGCTCCAGAAGTCCGCCGGCAGGCCGGCCTTGCGTTTCAGTTCGTGCATGAATTGCCGCGCTTCCGGCAGGTTTTCCCAGACCTGCGGCAGAAAAGTGCCGCGCTGCCTGCCAACTTCGAGGATGACGCCATCCACCAGGGGCCTGAGTTGTCCGATGGCATCGGCTTCGCTGGAGAAACTCATCGGCTGGGCTGGGGTCAGCAGCGAAACTTCGACGCGGGTAGCGGCCAGTTCGGCCGCTATCAGGGGCGCAAAGCGCGGATCGCTGAAAGCCGCGGCGCGGGCGTTGGCGACCACATCCTCGGCCAGCGGGCGCCGGGCTTCCAGCGAGCCGATGCAGCCGCGCAAGTTTCCGTGCCGGGTGAGCGTTATGAACACCGCGCCGGGCCGCGCCAGTTCAGGGTGGGCCGCCAGATCTGGAGCGGGCGCATGCGCCACGCCGAGTTTGTCGGCGATGGCCTGGCGCGCCAGCAGCAGCAAAGTATCGCCGAGATCAGTGCTCATCGGAAGACGCCTCGCTGAAGGCAAAGGCGCCGTAACCGACGACGCGCGACCGGTCGCCGGCGCCCGCCGGAGTGTCGCCGGAATTGCGCAGGTCCAGCAGACGCGGGAATAGCCCGTGGCGGCGCGCGCACAGCAACAGTCCGTCGATCGGCAGGGCGCCGCAGGCCTGGTTGAACTCGGTCAGTTGCTCGCCGGCCAGGATGTGCGCGGCGGTACTCTGGTCCAGCTTTTGCGCCGCCGCATAGGGCAGGTAGTGGGACAGGTCGGAACTGATGACGATGAGAGTTTCCGCACCGCCCCAGAGATGTTCCAGAACTTCCGCCACCTCCTCCGGGGTGGCGTCGCCGACCACCAGTGGCACCAGCTTGAAATCCCCGAGGACGGTTTGCAGGAAGGGCAGATGCACCTCCAGGGAATGTTCCTCGGCGTGGACGATATCGCTGCAACTGACTTGCGGCAGGTTCTGCAGCCGGGCGACGGCGCTTTGGTCGATCTCGACCGTCCCCAGGGGGGTGGCGAAGGCAGCGGCTTGCGGC
Source organism: uncultured Sterolibacterium sp. (assembly GCA_964360125.1). Classification (GTDB taxonomy): domain Bacteria; phylum Pseudomonadota; class Gammaproteobacteria; order Burkholderiales; family Rhodocyclaceae; genus JACRAR01. The sequence goes on along the minus strand of CAYHXK010000135.1, from coordinate 992 downwards.
AGGGCCAGACCGCGGATGGCGACCCGGTGGGCCGGTCCGAGCAACACCACGCGGCGGATGCGGCCGCGCAGCGGCGCGATGGCTGCGTAGGCGCTGGCGGCAACCGCGCCGGAGTAGATGTAGCCGGCGTGGGGAACGATCAGCGCCTTGGGTGTGACGGATCCGGCAGGCATGTCGGTAGGTTTAGCCTGTGCCAGCAGCTTTGCCACGGTGCGCGCGAGTTCCTCGCGCTGGCCCGGATAGAACATGCCGGCGACAGCGGCAGGACGGATCTGTGCGGTGTTCATGGGTTTATCTCCTCTCGGATCAAGTGAACGCCAGCAATCCGCCCGCGACGCCGAGACCGATCGCGGCCAGGCCGGGCAGGGCACGCCGGGCCAGGGCGGCACCCCCCAGGAAGACGACCAGTCCGGTCTTGAAGGCGAGATTGGCAAGAGTCGCCAGTCCGATGGCGGTGACGGCCTGGCCGGCGTCGAGCTTGTCGAGATTGAACAAGTGCAGGCTGGTCAGCGCGATGGCATCGACATCGGTCAGCCCGGAAACCAGCGCGACCATGTAGAGCCCCTTGTTGCCGGCGACATCTTCCAGCCAGGCGGCACACAGCAGTACAAGAGCATACAGCAGGCCGAAGCCGAGGGCGGTGCGCAACTCGGTCGGGTTGCTCACCTCGGGCATCGGCAACTCTTCATGCGCGCCCAGGCTGCGCCAGCCGTAGGCCGTGACGGCCAGTCCGAGCAGCAGGCCGCCGCCGAGCACCAGCCCCAGCGGCAGGGCGATGCGGGGAGCGACGGCCAGGGCGAACACGCCGAGGCGCAGCATCACCACCAGATTGGCGAGCAGCACCACCACGGTGGCGGTGCGCACCAGGTCGACCTGGGCGCGGGCATGACGGGCGAATACCATGGTGGTGGCGGTGCTCGACACCAGGCCGCCGAAGCAGCCGATCACCGCCGCGCCGTAGTACTCCGGAATCGCCAGCGGCACCAGCCCCC
>CAYHXK010000134.1:0-7145 GCA_964360125.1 uncultured Sterolibacterium sp. | reverse complement strand
CCGGCAATGCCCCGCCGCTGTCTTTCGCCGAGCGTGGGCTGCTCTGATCCAACGCCTCACCAAAGATGAGAAATCCCCGTGGAAATATTTCAAAACCTCAGGTATAATGCGCGGCTTTGCTGAATACTGAATTCTGGAGCAACTCACATGTCTCGCGTTTGCCAAGTTACGGGCAAGGCCCCGATGGTCGGAAACCATGTTTCCCACGCCAACAATAAAACCAAGCGCCGCTTTCTACCGAATCTGCAGAGTCGTCGCTTCTGGTTCGAAACAGAAAACCGCTGGGTGCGTCTGCGCGTATCCAATGCCGGACTGCGCACCATCGACAAAAAAGGCATCGACGTCATCCTCGCCGAGCTGCGTAGCCGCGGCGAAACATTCTGACATCTGCCGCAACCTGAACGGAGAGCAACATGGCCAAAGGCGCCCGCGAAAAAATCAAGCTTGAATCATCGGCCGGTACCGGCCATTTCTACACTACTACCAAGAACAAGCGCACCAAACCCGAGAAGATGGAGCTCATGAAATACGATCCCACAGTGCGCAAGCACGTCATCTACAAGGAAACCAAGCTGAAGTAAGCTAGCGCTGCTTCGCTTTTCCCCGACAACAAAAAACCCGCCTTGGCGGGTTTTTTCTTTGCCGAATGCCGATGAACGGCCGGACACTCTCCTGCATGGCTACACGGCGTAACGGCGCAGGCGCATGGAGAACTCCTCAAGCTGGTGGATGCCGCTTTCCTCGGCACGCTTGACCCAGTCCTGCAACTGCTTGAGCAGTTGCTCGCGGCTCGCCGAGGAGCGCTCCCATACGGCGGCCAACTCGGCGCGCATCGCAACCACCTTCGAGAGGCGGTCACTGCGGCCCAGCACCGAGGCCAGTGTCTTCTGGTCGGTCGCGGCCAGAGCTGCGGCATCCTTGCTCAGCCAGCGCTTGACCGCTCTCCCCTGTCTGGCGTCGAGCTTGAGCTGGGCGATTTCTTCGCTGGCGATGCGTTGCAGGGACTTCATGTACTTTGCCAGCACATCGTAGCGATGGGTGATGACGGCCTGCAGGTTGTCAAAATCCACCGCGGCGCGGACCTCGATCAACCGCGGCGTCGGCGCGACGATCTTGACGCGGGCCTGGCCGAGCATTTCCAGAATACGGATGTAAAGCCAGCCGATGTCGAACTCGTACCACTTGTTCGACAGCTTGGCCGAGGTGGCATAAGCGTGATGGTTATTGTGCAGTTCCTCGCCGCCGATCAGAACGCCCCAGGGGAGAATGTTGGTGCTGGCATCGGCGCTGGAAAAGTTTCGGTAGCCCCAGAAATGGCCGATGCCGTTGATGACGCCGGCGGCCCAGAAGGGAACCCAGATCATCTGCGCAACCCAGATCAGCACGCCAGGAAGTACACCGAACAAGGCGACATCGATGGCCAGCATGATGACGATGCCCAGCTTGTGGTAGGGCGTATATATGTTGTTTTCGAGCCAGTCGTCCGGCGTGCCTTGACCATAGCGCTGGATGGTATCAAGGTTGCGCGCTTCCTTGACATACAGGAACACGCCACCCCACAGCACGCGGTTTAGTCCCTTGATCTGCGGGCTGTGCGGATCGTCCGGCGTCTCGCATTTGGCGTGGTGTTTGCGATGAATCGCTGCCCACTCCTTGGTTACCATCCCGGTGGTCAGCCACATCCATAAGCGGAAGAAATGGCTCGGCAAGGGGCCCAATTCAAGCGCACGATGGGATTGATGGCGATGCAGAAAAATCGTGACCCCCGCGATGGTGACATGGGTCAGCGCCAGCATCACCAGCACATGGCCCCACCAGGGAAGATCGAAAAAACCGGAAAACATATTGGTATGCCTTTAGTGATAGTAGAAAGATGGTGAAATTGTACGCTTAAAAACCTGCCCGGCCATCAATCGTGCTTAGGAGGGTTGCTCGTCAACCATACGGACTTCGCGCTGCGGATAGGGAATCACGATGCCGGCCTGCTGAAACCCATGCCAGATGGCAAGATTCAAGTCCGACCGCAATTGCAAGGCGCCTTCCTGGGGGTCGGCAATCCAGAAGCCCAGTTCGAGGTTGATGCCGGAATCGGCAAAGGCGATCAAGAATGCATTTGGCGGCGGATCGGCAAGTACTCGCGGCTGCATCTTGGCGGCATCGACCATGACGCGCATGGCACGATCCAGATCGCTCGCGTAGGCGATCTGAAACGGCAAGGAGAGGCGCACGTTGGTATCGGTATAGGATTCGTTCTGCACCACCGAACTCACCAGCATTTCATTGGGAATGATCGCCTCGACGCCGGAGAGGTTCCTGATCACCGTATAACGCGTGGTGATTTTTGTCACCAGGCCGCGATCCTGGCCGACAGTGATCAGGTTGCCGATGCGGATGGAGCGGTCGAGCAGAATGATGAAGCCGGACACATAGTTGCTGGCGATTTTCTGCAAACCAAAGCCGATACCCACGCCGAGCGCACCGCCGAACACCGACAGCGTGGTCAGATCGATGCCCACCAGCGGCAGGCCGATCAGCACCGCCAGCAGCATCAATAACGCCCGCGACAGCCGGGCGAATACTACGCGCAGGTTGCCGTCGAGTCCTGCGGCGGTAAGCAGCCGCGCTTCCACCACGCCGCTCAGCCACAGCGCCAACAGCAAGGTCGCCAGCACCATGAGCGCAGCTTGCAGCAGCAGCCAGACATTGAGCTTCTGCTTGCCGACGGTAAAACCGATGCCTTCCAGCAAATCGATCAATCCCGGCAACAAGCCGAGAATATGCAGCGCCACCGCGCTCCACACCAGCATCGCAAAGATGCGCTCGAACGGAACCAGCCAGCCGGAATTGCCGAAGCTGTGCCGCAGCACATAGAACACCACGCGGATCATGGCGAGCGAGCCCAGCAAAGGCACCGCATGCGACAGCAGATTGACGGCTGTCCAATGCCGCAGCAGCGCCCGTGCCAGCAGCACCAGCAGCAACGCCACTAGCGGGAAAGTGATGCGCTTCAGGCCGCCCCGACCGAAGCGCCAGATGCTCGCGGCACTGGCTGCAGCGCCATGCTCGATCCGGCCGCGTACCGCCCGGTCGACCAGAAAAGCCAAGCTCAGGCACAGCAGCAAGGCGCCCGCCTGCCACAGCACCTCGGGCTGCTGCAAATAGCGCCACAGGTCACCGAGCCAACTGGAAGTGTCGTTCAGCATGATGATTCCGTCAGTCCTGTTGATAAGCCAGCGCCTCGCCGCGATGGCGCCGCCAGTTGTCCAGGTAGGCGCGCGCCAGCTTGGGATTGCCGCGCAGGATCAGCAGGTTCTCGGCATTGCGCGCCTGCGCCGAAAAAGTGAAGTTGTAACTGCCGGTGATCACTGTGCTCGTCGCCTCGCCGGGATCGATCAAGAGGATTTTATTATGCGCGGCGGCATAACGCACTTCCAGCCAGACCGGGATGCCGGCGGCGGCAAGCTGGGAAATCTGGCTGTTCTCCCCTTTCTTCACCATCTCGCTGTCGGCCAACACTTCGACCGCGATGCCGCGCTGCCGCGCCTCGATCAAGGCGCGCGCCAGCGAGCGGCTGGTAAACAGGTAAGCCTGGACGTAAATGGCATGACGCGCCGCGCTCAAGGCTTGCAGGATGGCGCCCTCGGCATCGTCCCAGGGCGTGAAGGCGAATTCGACGCTGCCGGCAGCCGGGATCGGCTCGCGCGCCGCCACCGGCAGCGCCAGCAGCAGCACCACAAGCAGTGCGGCGAGGACTCTCATTTCCGGGTTCGTTCCAGCACGGCGGCATAGAAACCATCGGTGCCGTGCCGGTGCGGCAACAGCCGCATATCCTGACGCTCATCGTTGCAATCGATGACGATGCCCTGTTGCGCCAACACTTCCGCCGCGGAGAGCCGGTGAAAATCGGCATGCGCGGCGAGGAAGGCATCGACTACAGCCTCGTTCTCCTCTCCCAGGATGCTGCATGTCGCATACACCAGCCGCCCGCCCGGTTTCACCAGGCGCGCGGCGCCAGCCAGGATGTCGCGTTGCTTGCGCGACAGTTCCTCGACGCTCTGCGGCGTCTGCCGCCATTTCAAATCGGGATTGCGGCGCAGCGTGCCCAGGCCGCTGCAGGGCGCGTCGACCAGCACCCGATCGATCTTGCCGGCCAGGCGCTTGACGCGGATGTCGTTCTCGCTCGCGATGCACACCGGATGCATATTGGAAAGGCCGCTGCGCGCCACGCGCGGCTTGAGCTTGGCCAGGCGCTTGTCGGAAACGTCGAAGGCATACAGGCGGCCGGTGGAACGCATCAGGGCGCCCAGCAGCAGCGTCTTGCCGCCGGCGCCGGCGCAAAAATCCACCACCATCTCGCCGCGTTTCGGCGCCAGCAGATAGCCGAGCAACTGGCTGCCTTCGTCCTGTACCTCGATGGCGCCTTCGAGATACAGCGGATGTTTCTGCAAGGCCGGCTTGGCCTTCAGACGTATGCCGAGCGGCGCATAGCGGCACGGCTCGGCGGCGATGCCTTCCGCGCCCAGCCGCGCCAGCACCTCCTCGCGCTTGGCCTTGATGGAATTGACGCGCAGATCCAGCGGCGCGCCCTGGTTCAGGGCGCGCGCCAGTTCCAGCAGCTCGGCAGCGGACAGGCGCGTCAGCAACTTGTCGACCAGCCAATCGGGCAGGTCGGCCTGATCGGCCAGGGTCAGTTCCGGTTCCGGCCGCGACTTGAATTCCAGCAGCCAGTCTTTTTCGGCGGCGGAAACCACCTCCGCCAACTGGCGTTGGCCGACGCCACTGAAACGCAGCAACGAGGCCAGCACCAGCCAGCGCGGGCTTTTGGCCGGGAACACCAGCTTCTCCAGTTGCCGCTTGCGGCGCAGCACGGCGTAGCAGGTCTCGGCGACGAAACCGCGCTCGCGGCCGCCCAGGGTGCGATGCTCGCGGAAATAGGCGGACAGCACGGCGTCGGCCGGCTGCGTAAAATCCAGCAACCGGCTCAAGGCATCGCTGGCGTGGCCGATCATGGCGGAAGTTATGCGCGCTTCTGTCTGTTTGATCATCATGTCCTGTAATGTCCCATCGGCCTATGCACTATCGGCTCCCTGCGGAGCCTTGCATGCCTTCAAATTCGATGTCTTCGGCAACCTGGTCGTAACTTTCGCCCTGGCGGTCGGTATAGCGTATCTTCAACGGCAAGCCGTGCAGGTCAAGGCCCAACCAGATATCGATCGCCTCGGCGCCGGCGGCGGTGCGCAAATGCAGCGTGCGCATTTCGCCATGCTTCATCGCCACGCTGTCTTCGCGCAGCACTTCGAATGCGTAACGCTCAAACTTTCGGCCGGTCGCGACCATGATCTCATTGAGATCGCGCGGCATCAATGGAAACACCGCGCTGAGCTGGTAGAACATGCTGAGCATGTCCTGCGCGCCAGTGACCAGCGGCACTTCACGCTGGTTGCCGGCGCTCAGGCCCAGCTTCATCCCGGCCCAATCGAAACGCGCGGCATCGCCGGGGATCCCGTCCTTCCCGGTGCGGAATTCGCGCGGTCGCAATCCCTCCGCACCGATACTACCCTCGCTCACCTGCGTTACCTGTACCGGCCGGAACAGTGCGGCGATGCCGGTGGTTTCGGTCACGTTGCGCAACGTGTAGCTCGCACCATCGTGGCTCCAGCGATGCACCGACTGGCCGATCACGAAACTCTGATCGCCGCGACTGACGACAAAACGGATACTTCCCCGGCGCGGCAACGCGATTTCCGACAACGGCGCTGCGGGCGGAGCGGCGACAGCCGCGGGCGGTTCGGCCTGCGGCGCTTCGGCCGCGCTTGCCGGTGCGGTCGGCGGGAGCGGCGCCGCGGCCATGCTCGCCGGCGCGGCGCTGTCCGACGCCAGCACCCGTGGCGCCGGCGCGCTGTCCCGACGCTGCGGCGCGGCGCGGCGGACGGGTGGGGGGGAGGCGGCCTTGCGGACCGGCGGCGCAACCAGGTGCGCATCGAGCTGCGATGGTTCGGGATGCAGTGGGTCGTCCGGCGTCGGAACCCGCCATCCCAGCCAGTCCGGTGCGCCGAGCAGCGACACGTGCAGCAGCAGCGAAGCCAGCAGCGCCCAAGCCAGGTGACGCCGGCTCAATGAAGTCATCGCGCAAGGGGCGCAACCAAGGCCACTGCCGCGGGCAACTCGCCGTCGAGCAGCACCCTGCCGTTCTCCGTCAGTGTCAGCCGGCCGTCGACAAACCAGCGCAGCGCCTGCGGATAGATCAGGTGCTCCTGCGTCAGCACGCGCGCCGCCAGCGTCTCCTCGGTATCGCTGCCCAGCACCGGCACGGCGGCCTGGATCACGATCGGCCCGCAATCGAGCGAGGGCGTGACGAAATGCACCGTGCAGCCGTGTATCCTGACCCCGGCGGCGAGTGCCCGGGCATGGGTTTTCAGGCCGGAGAAAGAAGGCAGCAAGGATGGATGGATATTGAGCAGGCGTCCCTCGAAGCGGCGCACGAAGTCGTCGCCGAGGATGCGCATGAAGCCGGCCAGAGCGACCAGATCCGGCCGGTGCAACTCGATCATTTCGGCCAGGGCAGCATCGAAATCCCCGCGTGCCGGAAAGTCGCGATGATCCACCACCGCCGTCGCCACGCCGCGCGCGCGCGCCAAGGCGAGGCCCTCCGCCTCGGGCCGGTTGCTGATCACGGCGAGCGCGCACTCCGGCAGGTCGGCCTCGAGCAGAGCCCGCAGGTTGCTGCCGCGGCCGGAGATCAATATGACGATGGATTTCATGGGGCGAGTCGCAGGCCGGCGCTATGCGCCGGAAAAGCGCCGCTACAAGGGGACATGGCGCACATGCCGAATCATAGCGCAAAGCCGCCATATCGCCGTAACAGACTGATTTAACGGGGTCGGTCGGACTGGTAAAATCGCCATAACCACGGGAGATCCAATGAACTTCATCACCGACCACGGCCACGGCATTTACGCCATCGATTCCGGCTACGGCCGGCCGCTGCTTGACGCCGTGCATCTGCTGGTCGAGGACGGCCGTGCCGCGCTGATCGACACCGCCACCAACAGCGGCGTGCCGCGCATCATGGCGGCGCTCGCCGCGCAGGGCCTGACGCCGCAACAGGTCGATTACGTCATCCTCACCCACGTCCATCTCGACCA
>CAYHXK010000133.1:0-7153 GCA_964360125.1 uncultured Sterolibacterium sp. | reverse complement strand
GTCTTGTATTCGCGGCCACCCGGCCAATTGAGGAAGATCCGGACGCAAAAAAACCACGCTGTCGGGCGCGGGGCGGTCCGCCTTGTGAGGTGTTTTCAAGCACCATGAGCGGCGATCTTACGCCGCCCTTAACTGGGGGTCAAACGGGGTGTTTCGAGGCCCCTAAATCGGAGTTATCCACAGGTTTTTGGGCAAAAAGGCCAGTATCAAAGCAAGTGGCGCAACAGTATCAAAGCAAGTGGCGCGTTACATTACAGAATGCAGAACAAGAAAGGGCCTAGCCGAAGCTAAGCCCTTGAATTCTTGGTAGGCCGTGCAGGATTCGAACCTGCGACCAACGGATTAAAAGTCCGCTGCTCTACCAACTGAGCTAACGACCCAAAGGGAAGCCGCGAATTATAGGAACTCGGGGCTCCTCTGTCAAACTCGAAAGCACACGGAAGTGGCGGTTCGTCCCGGTGTTTTCCTTATGTTTTCCTTGTGTTCAGCAATATTCACGCTTCGCGCGTCATTTGCCAATACTGATACTTCATCATGCCGGCGGCGCCCGCAACGATAAAGATGAAAGTAAGCATGGAACCCAGCGCCAGAGTCGACACGCCGGTGACCCCCTGGCCGATGGTGCAGCCCATGGAAAGTACGCCGCCGACACCCATCAGCACCGCGCCGATCGCATGATTGACGAAATCGCCGGCCGAGGCAAACCACTCGATGCGGAAACTCCGGCTGATGACCGCATAGATGAGGGAGCCCAGGATGACGCCGACCAGCGCCATGACGCCGAAATTGACCAGCGAGAAATTCGCCGGATCCATCAGATAGCGCACCGAGTCACCCATCGGGCTGATGAAAGTGAATGATTGCACTTCGACGCGGGACGGCACCGTATCGGCCATCTCGGCCCACTCCTTCCAGGCCAGTCCCTTGCTGCCGCCGGTCAGATACCAGCCGGCCGTCACTGCCAGGCCGATGACGCTGCCGCCGAGAATATTGTCCCGGTTGGAGCGGAAATCCCCGGACTGGAAAATGAAAATCAGCAAGCCTGCGGCCATCAACAGTCCGAGCACGGTGTGCAGCGTCGCGGTATTTTCCATGCCCAACACTCCGCCCACGATGGCGTCCAGCGCCTGGCTCTTGATGCCGCTATTGCCCAGACTGATGGTCAGCGGCGCCATCCAGCTGTCAAAGGCAAGGGCATAGAAATCGGTCCACAGCATCGCATAGGCGCACAGCGAGGCGATAACCAGCACCACAAGCGACTTGAGGTTGCCGCTGCCGAGTCGGACCAGCGTTTTATTGCCGCAGCCTGACGCGAGCGTCATGCCGACGCCGAACATCAAGCCGCCGAGGATATAGCGTAGCCAGGCGAAGTTGCTGGTGCGATAAGGCGGAAAAGTAGCGCCGTTCAGGTTCGTCAAACTGCCGGCTTCCAACAGCACCGTGCCGGCCATGGCGACCGCGATGGCCAGCAGCCAGGCGCGCAAGCGGCCGGTATCGCCCATGTTGACCCAGTCCGATACGGCGCCCATGGTGCAGAAGTTGGTCTTGCTGGCGGTGGCGCCGACGATTGCGGCGATCACCAATACCGCAAGCAGCATTTGATGGTGGATGGTGAATTCCATAGATTTGTCTCCGCTGTTCGCTGCCGTCAAAAGATAGTTGAATTTTAAAGAAAGTGGCTGCACCGTGAATCAGTCTTATTTGACAACGAATAATCCGATTCAATCGCTCTCGGCTTGCCGATAGGGCGTCGGATCGACGATGCCTGCCTCGACGAAGCCGGCATGCCGCAGCCGGCAGGAATCGCAGACGCCGCAGGCGCGGCCGGCGGCATCTGCCTGGTAGCAGGAGATGGTCAACGCATAGTCAACCTGGAGTGAGGCGCCGCGTCGGATGATTTCCGCTTTGCTCAGATCGATCAGCGGCGCGTGCAGCGATAGCCGGCTTCCCTCCACTGCCGCCTTGGTGGCCAGATTGGCCAGCGTCTCGAAGGCGCGCAGGTATTCCGGCCGGCAGTCGGGATAACCGGAGTAATCGACCGCATTCACGCCGATGAAAATATCCTTCACTTCGAGCACTTCTGCCCAGGCCAAAGCCAGCGAGAGCATGATGGTGTTGCGCGCCGGCACATAAGTGACCGGGATGCCCGGCTGGATCCCGCCGACCGGCACAGCGATGCTGGCATCGGTCAGCGCCGACCCGCCGAACTGGCTCAGATCCAGCCTGAGCGTGCGGTGCGCGACGGCGCCCAGGCTGGCGGCGATGCGTCCGGCGGCATCCAGTTCCACCCGATGGCGCTGGCCGTAATCGAGTGACAAACAATGGCAGGCAAAGCCGCGTTGATTGGCAATAGCGAGGGTGGTGGCGGAATCCAGTCCGCCGGAAAGCAGTACGACAGCTTTTGGAACAATGGCAAGCTTGGCGCCCATAACGCTATTTACCCCGCTCCGATCCCCAGAGTATTTTGTGCAGTTGCAGCTGCAAGCGCACCGCCAGCCGGTCGCGCAGTATCCAGTCGGCCAGTTGCGCGGGATCGAGTTGTCCCTGTACCGGCGAAAACAGCACGGGACAGATGTCGGCCAGTCGACGCTGCTCCAGCACTTCCCTGGCCCAGGCGTAATCCGCTGCCGAGGCCAGGACAAACTTTATTTCGTCGCGGCCGCCCAAACGCTCCAGGTTGTTCCATACCGTCTTGTCAGCCTCCCCCGAACCGGGCGCCTTGATATCCATGATGGTCGAGACGCGCACATCGACCCCGGCAAGATCGATGGCGCCGCTGGTTTCGAGGGAGACGTCGTAATCCATATCGCATAACGCCGCGAGCAGGGCCAGGCTGGCTTTTTGCGCCAGCGGCTCGCCGCCGGTGACGCAGACGGTGCGGCAAGCGAGGTGGCTTACGCGTGCCAGGACTTCTTCCAACGACAATGTTTCGCCGCCGGAAAAAGCATACTCGGTGTCGCACCAGACGCAACGCAACGGACAACCGGTGAGACGGATGAAAACGCTGGGCAGGCCGACGCGGGTCGACTCGCCCTGTATCGAGTGGAATATTTCGCTGACCCGCAACCTGGTGGAGCGATCCGCAGTGTCCGTCTTGGTTGCTGGCTTCCGGCGTTCCGCAAGCAGGGACACCACCGCTACTTCTTCTTGAGGCGCTGCCTGGCGGCCTGCGCGGCGCTGCTGTCGGGATACTTCTCGACCAGTTCAGCCAGGGTTTTCTTTGCCCCCTTCAGGTCGCCCGCTTCCTGCAGGCTATTGGCTTGCCCGAGCAGGGCATCGGGCGCCCTGGCGTCGGCGGGCCAGACGGCCGGCACTTTGGCGAAAAGCTCAGCGGCCCTGGGATATTCGCGTAACTGGAAATGCGAAGAAGCAGCCCAGTAATGCGCGCTGGGCTGCATGCCGCTGCTGGCATAGGTCTTGATGAAGCCCAGAAAAGCCGCCAAGGCATCCTTGTACTTGGCGCTCTTGAACAATGTCAGGGCACTCTCAAAGTCGCGCATTTCAGCGGCAGGATCGGCCGGCGCCGCTTCAGCCACGGCAGCGGCGGGTTTGGCAGCCGCTGCGGCACTTGCCGTTTCGAGTTTGCGCAGCCGATTGTCGAGATCGACGTAAAAATCCTTTTGGCGCTTTTGCGTCGCCTCGAGCTCGTAACTCAGTACCTCGATCTGGCCACGCAATTTGGCCATGTCAGTCTTGATCTGCTCGATCTGGTTGGCCAGTTCGATTTGGCTGCGCGATGCTGCCGTAGCGGCGGCTTCAAGCTGCTTAGCCTGTTCGGTCAGATCGCTGCGCAGTTTCTCGATCCGCATGCGCGCCTCGTCATCGTCGAATAGGCCCGCATACGCCGGCAGCGTCACGCATGCGGCCAGCGCGCATGCGGCCAGCAGCCGCTGCAAACACCGACGCTTCACGTTCAGAATTCGCCTGAGTAGAGCATGTCATCGCGCCGATTCTGCGCCCAGCACGCCTCGTCATGCTCGGTGCAGCGCGGCTTTTCCTCGCCCAGGCTCACCGATTCGATCTGGGCCTCCCTGGCGCCGAGCAGGATCAGCATCTTTTTCAACGCTTCGGCGCGCTTCTGTCCCAGCGCCAGGTTGTATTCGCGGCTGCCGCGCTCGTCGGCATTGCCCTGGATCAGCATCTTGATCTGGGTATTGGCCGCCAGCAGCCGGGCATGCGCTTCCACCAGCGGCTTGAATTCGTCCTTGATGACGTATTGGTCATAGTCGAAAAGTACGCTGCGCTTGGAGAGAATGCTCTTCGGATCCTTGAGCATGGCCAGGGTGTATTCTCCCGTCTTGTCGGCGGACACCGTTGCCACCGGCGTGCTGTCCACCTTGACCGCGGCGGGCGTGCGGTCCTCGACGCCGGCGCCGCTCTGCTCGGGCGCAGCCGGCTGGGAACCGCAAGCGGCAAGGATCAGGCTGGCACAGATGACAGTAAGCAGCTTAAGCATAATCGTACTCCATGGGTTATATGACGCTCATTTGATAAACGGACCCCAGGCAGGTTCGCGCACATCCGCCGCCTGCACCGAGAGTTTCTGCTTGACGCGGCCATCGCTGGAAACGGCCGCCAGGACGCCGCGCCCGCCGATTTCAGTGGCATAAATGATCATGCGTCCGTTGGGGGCGAAACTGGGCGATTCGTCTTTCGAGGAATCGGTCAGGATCTGCGTCTGCCTGGTCGCCAAATCCATCAATGCCAGTTGGAAACGACCGTTGCCGCGCGTCACATAGGCCATGCTTTTGGCATCCGGCGAAAGTCTTGGCGTGACGTTATAGCTGCCTTCGAAGGTGATCCGCTGGGCGTCGCCGCCGCTAACGGGAATGCGGTAGATCTGCGGACTGCCGCCGCGGTCGGAAGTGAAGTAGATGAACAGGCCGTCGGGCGAGAACTGCGGCTCGGTGTCGATGCCGGCGGAACTGGCCAGCCGGGTGACGCCGCTGCCGTCGGCATTCACCAGGTAGAGTTGCGAGCCGCCGTCCTTGGAAAGCACCACGGCGAGCTTCTTGCCGTCGGGAGCCCAGGCCGGCGCCGAATTGGAGCCCTTGAAATTGGCTGCCACATGGCGCTGGCCGGTGGCCAGCGAGTGCACATAGACGATCGGTTTCTTCGCCTCGAAGGATACATACGCCAGGCGCGTACCTTCAGGGGACCAGGTCGGCGAGATGATCGGCTCGCGCGAGGCCAGGGCCGTCTGCGCATTCATCCCATCGGCATCGGCAATCTGCAGTTCGTAGCGGCCGGTGCTCTTCACCACATAGGCGATGCGCGTGGAGAAGATGCCCGGCTCGTGCAGCAGTTTCTGGTAGACATAGTCGGCCACCCGATGCGCCGCCGCGCGCAACTGGCCGGAGCTTGAGACATAGGTCTGACCGCCGAGCGCCGCCTGCTTCTGCACGTCGTGCAGCAGGAAGCGCGTCTCGTAACGACTGTCGCTGCCGCTGGATACCGGCGAAACGCTGCCGGTCACCAGCGCATCGGCGCCGCGATTTTTCCAGTCGGGATAATTGACGCTGGCCGACTCCGCCAGCGGCAAGCTACCGGCATTGACCAGGAGGAACAAGCCGCTACGCTCCAGGTCGGCGTGCACCACCGAGGTCAATGCCTGCGAAACAATGCGCTCGCCGGCAAAGTCGGCAATTGCGATCGGCAGGCGGTTGGCGCCGGCGCCGGTGATTTCGATGGAGAGCTGGGCGTGGGCGGCGTTGGCGGCAGCGGCGAAGCACAGCAGCGAGACGGCGAAATGGCGCAAGTAAACGAATGTCATCATGGCTCGATTATACCGTCACTCTTCCCGCGGCCGAAATTTGAGTTCCAGTTCACGCGAGAACAGCTCAGCCCGCTCCGGCTTGGGTAGCGGCGAGGACTTGAGGATGGCGCGCTCGACCGCCGCGTCGTAGCCGGCATGACCGCTGGATTTATTCAGCTTCGCATGCAGAATTTCACCGCCGGGCAATTGCACCACGTCGAACACCGCCTCCGGGTTGCCCTTGAGGTCGGCTGGCAGCACGATATTTCCCTTGATCTTGCCGCGAATCTTCCCGACGTAATCGGCAATCGCCTGGTCGCGCCCAGCGACTGCCTGTGCGGCCTTGAGTTGCGCCAGTTCCTGAGCGGCGGCGGCGGCATCCTTGCGTTCGGCCGCCTGCTTCAACTCCTGCTCCAGCTGTTTCTGGAATGGCGCAGGGGACGGTTGGGGCAGTTCCCTTGGAACTTGCTTGGGCTTCTCCTTGGGAGCTGGCTTGGGTTTCTCTTTCTCCTTCAATGCAATATCAGGCTTGGGCGGGAGAGTCGGCTGGCTCTCGATCCTTGGCTCAGGCTTGGGTTCCGCGACTGGACCGGGTGGCGCGGCTTGCGGCGGCGGCTGTTCCGCCTGGGGCGGCAGCGGGTCGACGCTGGGCGGCGCGGCACGCACCAGTTCCACCTCGATCGCCACCGGCGCCTGATTCTGCCAGCGTATGCCGTAGATCAGGATGCCCAGCAGCAGCAGGTGCACAGTCACTGCCAGCACCATCGAAATGCGCTTGCCGGGCGAGGGCCGCAGTACATTCGGCAGTGCGGAGAGTGCATTTTCGGCATTCATTTTTCGGCCTGCCTGCCCGGCTGCACCAGCAAGCCGATCTTCGCCACCTGATTGCGTTGCAGCTCGTCCATGACATTCAGGACGATTTCATACCTGACGCTCTTGTCGGCGGCGATCAGCACTGCCTGCTGCGGATTCTTCGCCTGCGCCTGCTTGAGCCGGGCGGCCAAATCGGCGCGGTCGATCGGCAACTCGGCGCCGCCACTAGCGCGGTCGCGCAGGGCCAGCGAGTTATCTGCATGCACGATCACCTCCAGCGGCGCCAGCGGCGGCTGCGAAGTCTTGCCGACGCTGGGCAGGTCGATGCTGCCAGTCTGGATCAGCGGCGCGGTCACCATGAAAATCACCAGCAGTACCAGCATCACGTCTATATACGGGACGACGTTGATCTGGTTCATTAGTCTGCGTTGTCTCATGGTTATGAGACAACGCAGACTAATGCTGGAGAAATGCGCCTACCCCCCTTCCCCTTTCCCAGAGAAGGGGGTGACTGATACGGCGCCGCGCAATACGCGGCGAAAGGAAGACCACGCGGGCCGGTATTCATCGCAGTTGCCTCTGAAT
>CAYHXK010000132.1:0-7176 GCA_964360125.1 uncultured Sterolibacterium sp. | reverse complement strand
AGTTCGGGAAATTCTGGCAATCAAGGGCGCAACGCTCTATACCATCGCGCCGAATAAAACTCTTGCCGAAGGCATCGCTATCATGGCCGAGCAGGATGTCGGCTCTCTGGTGTGTTTCGACGGCGGCCGCATGGTCGGCATGCTGACCTTTCGCGAAATTCTCAAGGCATTGCATGAGCATGGCGCCGCCGCTGTCGATGGGGTGACCCTCGCCAATGTCATGGTGCCGGAGCCGCTCAGCGCCTCCCCGGAAATGGAGCTGGACGAATTGCGCCGCTTGATGATACGGCATCGCATGCGCTATCTGCCGGTGATGGATGGAACTACATTGTTGGGTGTGATCTCATTCCATGACGTCGCCAGGGCAGTGCTTGAGGAGCAAGGCTTCGAGAATCGCATGCTCAAAGCCTACATTCGCGACTGGCCGGCCGAAGAAGAAAGCAAGGAAGTCTAACCGCATGCCGCCGGTTTCCACCTGCGGCGGTGCAATCATTTCTGGGAGGCGAGAATGGACAAAATCTGGCTGAAGAGCTATCCGGCGGGGATTCCCGCCGAGATTGACATCGACGAGTTCAAGTCGCTCGGCGATCTGTTCGAGAAGAGCGTCCAGGCTTACGGACCTCGTCCAGCATTCATCAACATGGATAAAGCAATCAGTTACGCGGAACTGGATAGCGCATCGCGGAATTTCGCCGCCTATTGCCAGTCTGTGTTGCAGCTGCCCAAGGGCGCACGCATTGCGTTGATGATGCCGAATCTCCTGCAATACCCTATCTGCATTTTTGGCGCATTGCGCGCCGGTTACACCGTGGTTAACTGCAATCCTTTATATACGCCGCGCGAACTTGAGCACCAACTGAAAGACTCGGGTGCGGAAGCGATTGTCATACTGGAAAATTTTGCCCATGTGCTGCAGGAAGTCCTGGCCAGGACCCCGATCAAGCATGTCGTCGTCACAGGACTTGGCGACATGCTCGGCTTCCTCAAGGGACACTTGGTGAATTTCGTCGTCAGGAAAGTGAAAAAAATGGTGCCGGCGTGGCATTTGCCCGCTGCGACCGGTTTCAAGGAGATGTTGGCGCGCGGCGCCGAGGCTGGACTGACTCCGGTGCCAGTCGGCCACGACGATATCGCCTTCCTGCAATACACGGGAGGAACCACGGGCGTATCCAAGGGGGCGATGCTGACACACCGCAACATCATTGCCAACCTGCAACAGTCGCATGCCTGGCTGCGGCCATTCCTCAAGGAGGGTGATGAGATCATTATCACGGCCTTGCCGCTGTATCACATCTTCGCGTTGACGGCCAACTGCCTGACCTTCCTCAAAATCGGCGCAGCCAACGTGCTGATTACCAATCCCCGGGATATTTCCGGTTTCATCAAGGAACTGGCGAAATACAAGTTCACCACTTTTACCGGGGTCAATACGCTGTTTAATGGCTTGCTCAACAACCCGGACTTCGCCAAGCTGGATTTCAGCCAGCTGCATGTGACGCTGGGTGGTGGCATGGCAGTGCAGAAGGCGGTGGCCGACAAGTGGAAACAAGTCACCGGACAGACGCTGATCGAAGCCTACGGGTTGACCGAGACCTCGCCGGCGGCAACCATCAACCCGCTTGACCTGGCCGAATACAACGGCTCAATCGGCCTGCCTATCTCCTCCACCGAGGCGGTGATTCGCGGCGACGATGGTCGCGATCTTCCGCTCGGCGAACCCGGCGAGATCTGCATTCGCGGACCGCAGGTGATGAAAGGCTACTGGAACCGCCCGGACGAGACCGCCAAAGTCATCATGAGCGATGGCTTCTTGCTTACGGGCGACATTGGCATCATGGACGAGAAGGGATTCATCCGGATTGTCGACCGCAAGAAAGACATGATTCTGGTCTCGGGATTCAATGTCTATCCGAATGAAATCGAGGCGGTTGTTTCGATGCACCCTGGCGTGCTGGAGGTGGCCGCGGTGGGCGTGCCGGACGACAAATCAGGCGAAGCGGTGAAGATATTCGTGGTGAAAAAAGATCCGGCTCTCTCTACTGAAGCGCTGATTGCCCATTGCAAGCAAAATCTTACCGGCTACAAGATTCCCAAGCACGTTGAATTTCGCAACGACCTGCCGAAGACCAACGTCGGCAAGATCCTGCGGCGCGCGTTGCGCGACGGGGCGGCGTAAACCCGGCTCATTGAAAAACGGCAGCCCGACACATTGGTTTCGGGTTTCGCTGGGATCGGAGACGACCAGGTGATCGATGAACAGTGGGAGAAACCGAAAGGCAAGCCTATGAGCGTGCCATTGATAGTGGCAATCACCGGCGCCTCGGGCGTGATCTATGGCGTGGAAACCTTGCGGGTGCTGAAAGAGCTGGGCCAGGAGACCCACCTGATTTTGAGCGAAGCCGCCGGCATGACATTGGCGATAGAGACGGAGTACTCGCTCGATCAAGTCAGGTCACTGGCCGACGTGGTCTACAACAACAAGGATGTGGGTGCCGCCGTCGCCAGCGGATCGTTTCTGACTCGCGGCATGATCGTCGTCCCTTGTACCATCAAGACCCTGTCGGCGATCGCCAATTCATTCCCCTACAATCTGGTGGCGCGTGCCGCCGACGTGACGCTCAAGGAAGGTCGCAAGCTGGTTCTGATGGTGCGCGAGACCCCGTTGCACAAGGGGCATCTCGACTTGATGTCGCGTGCCGCTGACTGCGGCGCGGTGATTCTGCCGCCCATGCCGGCCTTCTACCACCAGCCGCAAAGCGTCCTGGACATCATCCACCAGAGCATCGGCAAGGCGCTTGACCAGGTCGGCATCGAGCACAATTTGTTCAAGCGGTGGACCGGCAGGGAAAGCGCGGATCAGCGCAAGGAGACTTTGCGCGTAGCCACCTGAACCGATAGCGCAGAATTGCCTGTCTGCGGCGAGGCTCGCTGATTCGCCGCGGGACGCCAAACGATGCGGCCCTTTCCGGTTGTTGCCGAGCAAAGCTTGCATCAGACTTGATACCTGTATGCAGGACAAAGCACATCCTTTCTGGAAATTTTCCTTGCAGATCTATGCCAAGCCTGGCGTAGATCTGACCTGCATGGCGCTGCAGGACGAGTACGGCGGCGATGTAAATCTGCTGCTGTTCTGCTGCTGGCAAGGCTGCATGGGACGCTCCCTGAACAAACGTTTTATGCGCAAAGTCATGGCTGCCGTGGCTGATTGGCAGCTACAAGTGGTGCAGCCGTTGCGGCTGGCGCGGCGTAACATCAGCAAGGGATATCCTGCCATGCCACCGCAACGGAGCATGGCATTACGCAACAGCATCGCCAACGCGGAACTCGATGCCGAGTACCTGGAGCAACTGCTGCTTGTCCGGTGCCTGGCGGAGAACTCCTCCACATTCCGAAAATCCCACCCGGCAATGGCCATTGCCGCAAATCTTCGGCGATATTTTAATTTGCTGGAAATTCCGCTCGAGGTCTCGATACAGCAGCATGCGGAAGTCCTGCTGGCAGCCAGCCGGTCGAATCCGCCAACAGGCAAGGCTTGAGTGAATCTTGGCGGCGCACCCGCACAGCATAATTTATGCCAGCAAAACGCCTCAGCTTATGTCCGGTGTTATGATAAGCTTGTTTGCAAATTGGACATTCCGATCCAGCCAGCAGCTACCAATGCCCGATGCCAATCCCGGCTAACTCGATTGCGCAATTACCTACAGCGCTTTCCGCGCCCTGCCCAACGGATGCGCGGTCTATGGGGGCGCACTTTATCCATCCGGAGCCGACCTGGAAGCGCAGCATGATCGCCTGTCCATCCGGGGATGCGGAGTGGAGCAAGCGGTCAAAGTGCAAAGCGTGACCGTGCTGCAAAGCGTGGCCGTGCCCAAGTATCACTGGGTCATCCGCATCAACTATCTGGTGCGGGCGATATCCTTCGCCGCGCTATTCGTCGCCATCGGCATGCACATGGCCAGTCGCGGCTATGGCGCTGTCGCCTGGGGGCTGCTTGCTTTGCAGTTTCTGGCCTATCCCCACTTGTTGTACTGGCGCGCCAGTAGTGCCCGGGAGCCGCTACAGGCTGAACGGACTAATTTGCTGCTCGACTGCCTGCTGGTTGGGATTTGGGCGGCGGCGCTTGAATTCCCCGTCTTGATTGCCTTCACGCTTTTCATTGGCACCTCGCTCAACAGCGCCATATACCGCGGTTGGAGGGGCGCTCTGGGAGCCCTCATCGCCTTTTCTTGCGGCGCATTGGGATGGGTGTCGATTGCAGGATTCAGCTTTTCGCCGTACACCGATCTGCCGGTTTCCGCGTTTACTCTGGCTGGTTTGTCGGCTTATGTGATCGGTATCGGCAACATCGTGTTTACCCAGAACCGCAAGTTGCACGATACGCGCGAGGAACTGCGCAAAAGCGAAGAGTTTTTCCGGCTGATCACCGAGAACGCGGGGGATCTGATTGCGCTGCTCGATGCCGAGGGGCACTGGGTATACGCCGGCCCATCGTATCGACATCTGCTCTCCGACGCAGATCTGGAAGCCGGGAGCAGTGCTCTTGCTCATGTGCATCGGGAAGATCGGGATTTGGTGCGCGCGCAGCTCAAAAAAACCTTCGAGACAGGCGATGCGCAAGAGTTTAGCTATCGCCTGATCGCCACCGATGGCAATGTGCACGAATTCAAGGCCACGGTGAATTCCTTTTCGCATGCCGGAATCCCGAGAGCAGTGGTCATCTCCATCGATATATCTGAGTTGCGCCGGACCGAAAAAATACTCGACATCTACTCGCATGCCTTCGAGAATATGGCCGAAGGCATGATTCTGACCTCGGCCGACGGTACGATATTGTCGGTCAACAAGGCATTCGCGGCGGTTACCGGATTTAGCAAGGAAGATGCCGTCGGCAGACCCGAAACGGAATTCCACACTGCATTGCAACCGCCAAAATTCTACGCCGACATGCATGATGCTGTGGCGCAAGACGGTTACTGGGTCGGCACCACCTGGAGCCGCCGCAAGGACAATTCCATCTACCGCGAACGGCGTAGCGTTTCGTCGATCCTGGATGAGGCCGGCAACACCACGCATTACATCACCTTTGTCGCCAACGCCGAAGATGCCACAACCTGAGTTAAGTGTGAACTGAGGCGAGCCAGTATTCGTGGCCCATCGAGTGCCGACAGCGGTTCATCCGCTGTCGGCATGGCTGCGAGCAATGCCCGGCGCTATGGTAGACTTGCAATGCAACCGGACTCTACAGGGCGACAAGGTTTTTCCGATGTCAGGCAATACTCTCGGCACTCTTTTTTGCGTCACTTCTTTCGGCGAGTCCCATGGCCCGGCCATCGGTTGCGTGGTCGACGGATGCCCGCCCGGATTGGATTTGTGCGAGGCCGACATTCAGATCGAACTGGATCGACGCAAGCCGGGTACCTCGCGTCACGTGACCCAGCGGCGCGAACCGGATAGCGTCGAAATTCTCTCCGGCGTGTTCGATGGCAAGACCACCGGCACCCCGATCGCCTTGCTCATCCGCAACCAGGATCAGCGGAGCAAGGATTACGGCAACATCAGCCAGTCCTTTCGTCCCGGCCACGCCGACTACACCTACTGGCAGAAATACGGCATCCGCGATTATCGCGGCGGGGGACGCGCTTCCGCGCGCGAGACGGCGGTACGCGTAGCCGCCGGGGCCATCGCCAGGAAATGGCTGCTCAGCCGCTATGGCATCGTTATCAAAGCTTGCATGACCCAGCTAGGAACTATCGAGATTCCGATCAAGGACTGGAATGCTGTCAAGGCCAACCCTTTCTTCGCCGCCGACGCCGCCATCGTGCCGCAGCTCGAAGCCGCCATGGATGCGTTGCGCAAGTCCGGCGATTCGATCGGGGCAAAAATCACCGTGATTGCGGAAAATGTCCCGGTCGGTTGGGGCGAGCCGGTGTATGACCGCCTCGATGCCGATATCGCCTACGCCATGATGGGTATCAACGCGGTCAAGGGTGTCGAGATTGGCGCAGGATTCGCCTGCGTTGCCCAGCAGGGCAGCGAGCACGGCGACGAGTTGACGCCGCAAGGTTTCCTTTCCAACCATGCCGGCGGAGTTCTCGGCGGCATCTCCAGCGGTCAGGACATCCTGGTCAATATCGCCATCAAGCCGACCTCCAGCATCCGCCTGCCGCGCCGCTCGATCAATCTGCAAGGCGTACCGGTAACGGTCGAGACCCACGGCCGCCACGACCCTTGCGTGGGCATCCGCGCCACCCCGATTGCCGAGGCAATGTTGGCACTGGTACTGATCGACCATGCGCTCCGACATCGCGCCCAGTGCGCCGACGTGGTCTGTCAGACGCCAATCATTCCCGGCCATGCCTGATCAATATTTAAATTTCAAGCAGACAGGAATTCCACAATGAAAATCGACTCGCACGACCTCCACGACGAATTCCCGGAATATAAAAACCAGATCAACCATCTTAGAACGGACGATCCGCGCTTCGCCAGCCTGTACGATGAGTATCACAAAGTGAACAGCGAAGTGCGCATCGTCGAAGAGAACGATGTGCCGGTATCCGATGTGATTTTTGAGGAACTCAAGAAGCAGAGACTCAAGCTTAAGGACGAACTCTACGCCCTGTTGCTCGCCGAGAGATCTTCCTGAACGATGGTTGGCGCAGGTCGGGCATTCCTGCTCCGCCTGCCGCATGATGCCGTACTGGCGCCTGTCGGCCTGGTATTTTTTTTATTTCGCCTTTATCGGCGCCTTCTCACCCTATTTCGCTTTATATCTGCAATCCTTGGGTTATTCCGCCTGGAATATCAGCGTGCTGCTGGCGTTGATGCAGGCGATGCGGCTGGTCGCACCGAACTTGTGGAGTTGGCTGGCTGAACGTTTCGGCAGCAAGACGTCGATAGTCCGAACTGCGGCGGCGATGTGTCTGGTCGGTTTTGCCAGTTTCTTCGTCACCACCGGGTTTGTCGGGATGTTTCTCGGCATGGCATTCCTGGCGTTTTTCTGGAGTGCCTCGTTGCCCTTGATCGAAGCATTGACGCTCGAGCACTTGAAGTTGCAGGCAGATCGCTACGGCGTCATCCGTCTGTGGGGGTCGGTGGGATTCATCGCTACAGTATTGGGCTTTGGCGCCTTGCTGGATGCCTTGCCGCAGGGAAGTTTGCTGTGGGGCTGCATGA
>CAYHXK010000131.1:0-7177 GCA_964360125.1 uncultured Sterolibacterium sp. | reverse complement strand
AGCAGGGTTCCGTCGCGATACACCCGCAGTTCGCCGGGCGAGAACGGTTGCCAGGCATCGTCGGTCAGCGCCTCGGTCGCGACGATGCTGCGGCGGCCCTGCGCAGCGTCGAACTCCAGATGGTGCAAGCGGTCGTGACCATAGGCAATCAGCATCTGGCCATCGGAGAGCAGAAAGTTGAACTTGCCCAGGGCGGCAATCCTCTCCGACATTCCGGCCAGGCGGTCGATCCAGGCGTCATGTTCCGCGCCACCGTAACATTCGGCGATTTCCCTCAGCAGGTGACAGAAGGCATATTCTGAATCGGTATCTCCGACAGGATGACAGAGGGAACCGACCGCTTGCCATGCGATCACTTCCGGCACCAGGCCGTTGTGGGCGAAGACCCATTGCCGGCCGCAGCAGGCATGGGCGAAGGGATGGGTATTGAGCATGCCCGCAACGGGCGGATGCCGGGCCTTGCGCACATGGGCGATGGCGAGCCTTGTGCGCAGTCCTGCCGCCAGTTGCGCAAATCTCTGGCTGGAGTAGCCCGGCTCGGGAGATTTGACGACGTCCGCATCCTGGCCGTTCCACGAGGCCACGCCCCATCCATCCGGGTTGTCGCTGCCGCCGCGTGCTCGAAACGGCATCAACCAATTGCTCAGCCCCTGTTCCCTGTCGCCGCTATAACCGAACAATTCGCACATATCGTTCCTCGCCGCATCGGACGCCGTGCACGCTCTTCGGCAGGATGTCGCTCGCCACAAGGAAGAAGCTCAGCAAGAGTCCGGTGGCGATGCCGTCGTTAAACCCCTTGAGAGGAAATCCTCCTTTGAGGGCACGGCGGGATTGAGGCGTGGATGCGTCTCCTCGCCGAGAATCATGAGTCCGAAGCCGGAAAGCAGCATCGAGCCGGCGACGAACCAGAAGGCGCCTTCGATGGATTGGGTCGATGCCGCAGCCAGCCCGAGGCCGAGCGCGCCGATGCCGTAGCCGAGATCGCGCCAGAAACGGTAGGTGCCGATGGCCGAGGCGCGCCAGTGCGGCGCCGAGATGTCGGCCACGGCTGCCGAGAGGTTGGGGTAAAGCATGGCCATGCCCAGGCCGGAGACGGCTGCGGAGAACGACCACCAGGCTGAGCCTTCGCCCAGCAGCATCAGCGCGACGCCGGCGCCGCACACCCACATGCCGGCGACATTGAGTTTCTGTCTCCCCCACTGGTCGGACAACCGCCCGGTGAGGAGCTGCGCCGCTCCCCAGGTGAAGCCATAGACGCCGACGATCCAGCCGATGCCCGGCAGGCTCACGCCCTTGTCATAAAGGAACACGGGATAAAACACCCAGATCAGCGCGTCGACGAATTTCTCCACCAGACCCGCCTGACAGATGGCAAAGAAGCGCCGGTCGCGCCAGCTCACCAGTGTGAATATCTCCCGCGTCGTCGGCTTGGCCGGCACGCCCGCCGGATAGCGCGGATGCAGTGTTTCGCCGGTGCTGGCAGCCATGGGCTTTTCCATTTTCGCCCAGGGCAGGGTGTCCTCGATAAACAGCGCGGTGAGCAGCGTCGCCAGCCCGATGACCGTGAGACCGAAGATCAGCAGTCCCGTGCGCGGGCCGAGTTCGGCGGCGAGATAGCCGGTGGCGATACCGGCGATGGCAACGCCGATGTAGCCGGAGAATTCGTTGAAGCCTATGGTCAGTCCGCGCTGGTCGGGGCGCGTCAGGTCGAGCTTGGCGGTCTGGGTCATCGACCAGGTGAAGCCCTGATTCACGCCGAGCAGCAGGGTGGCGACGACGATCCAGTCCCACGACGGCGCGTAGAAGATGAGCAGCGGGATCGGGATCGCGGAAACCCAGCCGAGCAGCAGCACGCGGCGGCGGCCCCAGGTTTCCGCGAGGCGGCCGGCGACGAAGTTGAGCGCGCCCTTGACGAAGCCGAAGCCGACGACGAAGGCGACCAGTAGCGCAAACGAGCCGCGTGGCACGCCGAATTCGCTCTCGGCCAGCGCTGGTATCACGGTGCGCATCATGCCGATGGTCATGCCGACCAGCAGCACCTGCAACAACTGGTGCAGGAACTGGCCGAGGTTGGCGCGGATGCCGTGCCGGATATCGTCGATGGCGGTCACCTCAGTTGCCCAGGTTGGCAGCGACCCAGCGCTCCATCTCGGCCGGTTTCGGCGGAATCTCGCTGGTCACCGCTTCGACGAAGGCTTCGCGCTCCATGTTGAGCAGCGGGTTCCAGCGTTTTTCGTAGCCAAGCGTCGAGCCGGGCTTGCCGGAGATGCCGGCGCCGCAGACGCTGCCCGAAGTGTGGCCAGGATAGAGTTCGACTTCGCCCGGCAGGGTGAGGATGCGCTGGTGCAGGCTGTCGTAGAGTTCGCTGGCCATTTCGCGCTCCTTGCCCGCAAGATCGGGACGGCCGACGGCGCCGACGAACAGCGTGTCGCCGCTGATCACGAACCAGGCTACGTCGGCGCGGCGCTGATCCTTGACGGCGAGGCAGATGCTGTCAAGCGTGTGGCCGGGGGTGTGGATGACTTCGACGACGACGTTGCCGACGACGATGTGTTGTTTGTCGCGCAGGGCTTCGAAGGGGAAGTTGACGCGCCCGGCATTGGATTCGTGCAGGCAATACAGCGCCCCGGCGCGTTCGGCCAGGGCGCGGCCGCCGGAGTAGTGGTCGGCATGGACGTGGGTGTCGATCACATGGGTGATTTTCACGTCCTGCTTCGCGGCCTCGGCCATGTACCAGTCCTCGTCGCCGAGCACGGGATCGACGGCCACGGCGACATGGCATGTGCCGCAACCGAAGAAGTAAGAAAGCGTCGCTTCCTTGGCGGCGAGTTGTCGGAAAAACATCGTTTTCTCCTGGTCAGGTTAGAACCGGCGCCAAAGCCAGTATTTTTCGTAGAGGATCTTGCCCAGGTGCCACAAGGGATTGGGAAAGCGCATGCGCACATCCGGCGTCGGTTCGGCATAGAAATTGCCGCTGCCGATGCCCGCCATGCCTCCGCCGATTTCGACGAAACACATGCCATGGCCATCGAAGCGAGCAGCCTGGCCCCGTCCGGTCCATGCATGGGCGATGTTTTTTGCCACCACCTCGGCCTGGCCATGGGCAAACACCCCGGCCTTGGGCAGCGGACGACCCATCTTGAGCGGGATGGAGGTCACGTCGCCGATGGCATAAACGTTGGGGAATTTTGTCTCCAGCGTTGCGCGATCGACGGCGACCCAGCCCGATTCGGCACATAGCCCCGCCTCCTTGACCACGGCCGGTACCCGATGCGGCGGCACATACAGCAGCAGGTCGAAGGGAACCGTGGTACCGTCGGCGAAGTGCAGTTGGCCGGCCTCGGCTTTGGTTACTTGGTGGCCGGGGAAATAGGCAATGCCCTTTTTCTCCAGCAGCATCTTGATCTGACCGCCAACCACCGGGCCAGCCACTGGCATCGGCATGGGTTCGGCGGCGTAAACCGTGATAGTCGTACTCTTGCGCAGCCTCCGCTGCTTGCAGTAAGCGTCAACCAGCATGGCGGCCTCGTACGGCGCGGCCGGACATTTGTAAGCCGGCGCAGCGGTGAGCACGACGATGCGCCCGCCCTCGAAGGCTTCAAGCGCGCCATGGATGCTTTGGGCGCCTGCGAGCGTGTAGAGGTTGTGACCGGCAGCGGCGAGCCCCGCTACCAATTCCGGCGCGTAATCGGCGCCCAGGGCCACGATCAGGGTGTCGCCAGTCAGCGTCTGGCCATCGACCTCGACCGACAAGGTCGCGGGATCGATACGCGTAAGCTCGCCGGTAACAAGCTCGACCCCTTTTGACGACAGCGCGGACAGCGGGCGCGTGAATGATGCGGAATCGTTGGCGCCGGTCATGCGCCAAAGCAAAGAGGGCGCGAAGACATGGTTGTGCTCGCGCTCGACGACTACGACGCGATGCTCGGGCGGCAGAAGTTTGCGCAGGGTTTCGGCGGCGACGATGCCGCCGATTCCGGCGCCGAGGATGAGCGCGGTCCTGGCCATCAGAACACCAGCACCTTGTCGGCCTGGAGCGTCCATTCGGTGAGCAGGTCAAGCGTGCCGCGTGCCGCGCCCTCGATCAGATGGTCATCGGCGATGCCGCGTGCGTCCATGCAGGTGCCGCAGACGCCGATCTCGCCGCTAGCGCGGACGATCATGCCGAGCATGTCGCCGATGTTGTAGAAGCCCTGCGGCACTTTCTGCCCGGCGTGGGCGCAGGCGGCGGCGTCGCCGATCAGGAACACCTTTACGGCGGCCTGCCCTTCAGCCTTTTTCAAGGTACTGCGCGCCAGGCGCAGCGCGTTGTAGCTGCGCTCGGTGCCGTAAGGCGCGTCGTTCAAGATGAATAGCACTGTGCTCATATGGTCTCCAATTCAAGAAATCGTTTCCAGGGGAAGTCCGGCGGCCCGCCATTCCGGCACGCCGTCGGCAATCTTTTGCGCGCTGAAACCGCGCTGGCGCAGCAGCGTCGCCGCCTCGCTCGACATCAGGCAGAACGGCCCCCGGCAATAGGCGACGATCTCCTTGTCGGCGGGAAGCTCGGCCAGGCGTCTTTCAAGCTCATCCAGCGGCATCGACCGGGCGTAGGGGAGATGGCCGACGCGATATTCCTCTTCTGGGCGGACATCGATAACGATCACGTCGCCGTCGCGCGCACGCTCCCACAGCGAACGACGACTCTCCGGGGTAAGCCGTTCCGGCGCCGCGAACATGCGCTCCAGCGCCACCCGCAATTCGACCAGATGTTCCTCGGCGACGCCGCGCAACATGACCCAGAGTTCCGCCACGTCCTGGCCCGAAAGGCTGTAGTGGATATTCTTGCCGTCGCGGCGGGTGACCACCAGGTTGGCGCTGCGTAAAGCGCGGAGATGGGCGCTCGCCAGTTTCATGTCGATGCCGGCTTCCCGCGCCAGAAGTTCGACGGGTTTCTCCCCTTGGCTCAACAGTTCAAGGAGTTCCAGACGCTTGGGACTGGACAGCGCCTTGCCGATGCGGGCGACGAGTTCGTACAGGTTGTTCTTGATGGCACGGGAGTTCATGTTAACAATCTAACGACTATTAGATTGTTAGTCAAGGTAAATTTACCAAGGTTTGTTGCAGCCCTTGCCACTGCATCGGCAAGCAAGCATAATCCCGCCGGTCGCAGGGAGAGAGTGAGCATTTTTCACCGCCGAAGGCGCAATTCCCGGAACCGCTCAGGCAAAAGAACCGGCGACGCAGGACAAATCTGGAGAGTGGCGAGTAGTTCTTACCCAGTACTCGCCCACCGAAGGGGCACGCAGCCAGAACTTTACGCATCGCGTAAACATTCGTGACCGCAATCTCTCAGGTACCAAGGACAGATGGGACGCACAAGTTGAGGCTTGTGCACCCGATTTTATCTTAAGAAACTTCTTGAGAAAAACCTGCCAGGTACTTGAATCATGGGAACTTTCGTACAACACCCCCCACTCACCACCCCTCTCCACGCCAGCCACGCCCTGCTCGACGCCAAGCTGGTCGATTTCGCCGGCTGGGACATGCCGATACATTACGGTTCGCAGATCGAGGAGCACCATGCGGTGCGCCGCGACGCCGGCATGTTCGACGTGTCCCACATGCTCGGCATCGATCTGACCGGGCCGGGATCGCAAGACTATCTGCGCCAGTTGCTGGCCAACGACGTCGCCAAACTGACCCTGCCCGGCAAGGCGCTCTACTCCTGCCTGCTGAGGGAGGACGGCGGCGTCATCGACGACCTGATCGTGTATTACTTCAGCCCCGAGCACTACCGCATCGTCGTCAATGCCGGCACCGCCGACAAGGACCTGGCCTGGATGCAGGCCCACGCAGACAACTACGATATTCGCCTGACGCCGCGCCGCGATCTGGCCATGATCGCCGTGCAGGGGCAGCATGCCCGCGAGAAATTCTGGCTAGCCTACCCCGGCAGCCGCGCCGCCAGCGAAACATTGGCCCCGTTCCAGGCCGCCTTCGACGGCGACTGGCTGATCGCACGCACCGGCTATACCGGCGAGGACGGTTTCGAGATCGCCGTGCCCAACGAGCAGGCCGCCGCGGTGTGGGCCCAGTTGCATGCCGCCGGAATCGCGCCGTGCGGCCTCGGCTGCCGCGACACACTGCGGCTGGAGGCCGGCATGAACCTGTATGGCCAGGACATGGACGAAACGGTGACGCCGCTTGAATCCGGCCTCGCCTGGACGCTGGCAATGAAGAGTGAACGCGACTTCATCGGCAAGGCCGCCCTGCTGGCGCAACGACCCACCCGCCAGTTGCTCGGCCTGCTGCTGCTGGAGCGCGGCGTCCTGCGTGCCCATCAGGCGGTGCACACCAGCCACGGCGACGGCGAAATCACCAGCGGCACTTTCTCGCCGACGCTGCAAGCCGGCATCGCCCTGGCCCGCCTGCCCGCTACGGTAGCCATCGGCGACAGCGTGGAGGTGGATATACGCGGCAAGCCGCTCAAAGCCAGGGTGGTCAAGCCGCCTTTCGTCCGCAACGGCAAAATTCTTGTTTCCTGACCCAAGCAAATTTCGGAGAACCCCATGAACGTCCCTGCCAATCTCAAATATGCCAAATCCCACGAGTGGGCCAGACTGGAAACCGACGGCACTGTCACCGTCGGCATTTCCGACCACGCCCAGGAAGCGCTGGGCGACATCGTCTTCCTGGAACTGCCGGAAATCGGCCGCCAACTCATGGCCGGCGAGGAATGCGCGGTGGTCGAATCGGTAAAAGCGGCTTCCGACATCTACGCGCCGATTTCCGGCGAAGTCGTCGCGATCAACCAGGCTGCCATCGACGCGCCCGAGAGCATCAACCAGGATGCCTATGCCGCCTGGCTGTTCAAGCTCAAGCCGGGCAGGATCGCGGAACTCGATGCGCTGCTCGACGCTGCCGGCTACGCCAAGGTCGCCGAAAGCGAATAGCCGAAACCATCGAAACGATCCGTTCGTGCTGAGCATGGTCGAAGCATGAACGGAACCGACTGAATATCGCTGTCGCCCTTCGACGACCGAAGGAAGTCCCTTGAGGGACAAGCTCAGGGCGAACGGTACTGTGAGCAACTCATGCCAAACAATCCATCCCTGACTACGCTGGAACAGCGCGACGAATTCGTCGCCCGCCATATCGGCCCCAATGCCGCCGAAATTGCCGCCATGCTGGCGGC
>CAYHXK010000130.1:0-7205 GCA_964360125.1 uncultured Sterolibacterium sp. | reverse complement strand
GCCAGTTTCGAGGCGCAGTCGAATATGCGCGGCGGGTAGTCAATATCCGGCGCCGTCGGAAAGTTCGTCTGGACCGACGCGGCGATCAAAGACGAACAGGTGTCTCGTTTTGCCGATGGATCTCCTCGGCATCTACATTCTGCTGCCGGAGTCATGCCCAGGGTACTCCACTGTGCTAAACTATTCTTACCATGTAAGAGGAGTGTGCCGCCATGCTAATCGTTACCGTTTCCGATAAAGGCCAAGTCGTTATTCCGGCGGAAATCCGTCGCCGTCTGGGCATCACCCCCGGCTGCCAACTCGATTTCAGCCTGGAAGGTCATGTCATCCATGCCGAGGTAAAGCGCCAGGTTGTTCAAACCAATGCCGAAGACGGCTTCGGCATGCTGGTTTGCAAGCGGCCGGGCAAACGCCGGCTGGCCGATTTCGATGTCGCCCTCGCCATGCGGGAATCCAAAGATGATCGCCCTTGACACCAATATCCTGGCGCGTTTTTATGTGGATGACCCGGCTGACCCCGAGGCCGCCAGACAACGTCCGATTGCCCATCGTCTCCTGAGCGAATCCACTCAGGTGTTCGTGCCCCTGACCGTGATCCTTGAACTCGAATGGGTCTTGCGCGCCTTTTACGGCTTCGCAGCCAAGGATTTCGTGCGGGTTGTCAAACATCTGCTTGGGCTACCCAACGTCAACGTCGAGGAATGGTCGCGCATCGCCGATGCCTTGGCCTGGCACGCAGAGGGGCTGGACTTCTCCGATGCGCTGCATCTGCTGGCCAGCAGCCATTGCACGGAATTCATGAGCTTCGATGATCGTCGCTTCGCGCGCCGCGCCAAACGCTTGGGAGTCACGCCGGCAGTCGATGTACCTGCCAGGTAGCCGTCGCCATGATTTACCCCAGCATCCGCATCGAAGGTGCCATCCTTTCGCCGGACTACCTCGACCGTCTCGACGATGCCTCCGCCCAGCGACCTGCCCAAGACCGTAAAGCCCCGCTACATGCGCCTGACGGCCCAGTTCTTCGTGCGCGGCGGGATCTTCACCAATGTCGTCGCCGAGCAGCGCAAGATAGGCTGGCAGCCGGCGGAGAAAATCGAACTGGCGAGCTTCGAGGCGCAGTCGAATATGTGCGGCGGGTAACGCGTGGGAATCAGGAACAATACCTGATTCCTTCACAGCCTCAAACCAGAGGATATGACTGGCTCAATACGGCCAAGAAGGGGCATAGCGACACCAAAAAATCGGTGAACCCGAACGACACGTAACCTATCCGGAACCCGCCGCTCGACTCAGTTGGCAGTCAGCCCGCTCATCGGCCTTATGTGAAGCTTCACATAAGGCCGAGGTCCGGGCATCCACGAAAATTCAGTCACCGGCAGCTTGATGATCGGTTAGCCGCCATTGAGGATGCCAGAGTCATCAGACCGGAGTGAGTCGAATTTAGTCCTTCAGCGTTTCACTCACCGCGATGTTTCATCCCAGTGTTTCTTTGCATCGCTACATGGCATTGGGATAGCAAGCACATAATAGTGTCCCATTGTTTCCCGCCGGTTCCCCTATCTTCCCGGAAAACAGGATCGTCGCGACGATCATCGCGCATCCCATCGATTTGCCTTGAACGGCGCGCCTCAGATTGTGGAACGCGATCCTATATCGGCATGCTCGCGCCCGAGTCATAAAGAGGGCAGCGACACCCAATATTCGGTTGCATCCTAAGCCGCAGAATATGTCCTGATTTGGAATTAACTGTTTCATGAGCGTCATTCGCATCGGTCGAGCCAATGGCACCAAAGTTCGGGCCACGGTTCAGATGCGGTATGTCGCCAGATGAATGCTGGTTTCCGTGCTGCGAATTCCCTTAATCAGGCGAATTCGCTCCAGAATGGACGATAGCTCCGTCAGGTTTCCCGCGCGAAGCTCCGCCAAGAGATCCCACTCCCCATTCGTGTCGTGAAGCGACCCCACACCGGGTTCGCCGAGCAAGCTCACGATGACGGCGCGGGTTTCATTGCCTTCCACGGCAATACTCATCCATGCCCGGATCTCGTTTGGCTGGGCATCGGGCCGCAAGCGCAAGGTGTACCCGACGATCACCCCGCTGTCTTCCAGGCGCTTGAGACGGTTGGTAACCGTTCCGCGCGAGACCTTGAGACGATGGGCCAATGTCGCAACGCTCAAACGTGCGTCGGCACGTAGATGACTGATGAGCTGCTGGTCGAGGTGATCCATTTAGTCAAATCGTCAATTATAGATAGCATAACGCTAGAAGTTTAGCGAATATAGTATATTTTTGGCGGTTTTGTTTGTCATTCAATTGACGCACCATGCTTATAGCAAGAGCGATCTTCTGGAGCGCGTCAATGTTTGAAGGATTGAAACTTTCGAAACCCACCCTTACCCAGTATCTTAGCGCTGAACAAGCCGCCGAGATTGTTGGGCGTCATGGCGTAGGCGAATGCTTGAGCGGAATGGCCGCTTACATCCGCCAGGATTTTCTCAGGTGGAGTGATTTTGACAAGAGCGCCCGCGTCGCCAACCATTCCTTGGATGGCGTCATCGAACTGATGCCGATTTCAGATGAGAACACCTACGCCTTCAAATATGTCAATGGTCACCCCAAGAACTATCGCCACAATCTGCCGACGGTCATGGCATTTGGGGTATTGGCGGATGCCGCAACTGGGTTTCCCCAATTGATTTGTGAACTCACGCTGACGACCGCCCTGCGCACGGCGGCGACGTCGGTTGTTGCGGCGCAAGTTCTGGCGCGCAAGAATTCAACGTCGATGGCTATCATCGGGAATGGTGCGCAAAGCGAATTCCAGGCACTGGCATTCCACCATCTGCTGGGCATCCGGAACTTTCACTTGTACGACATTGACCCGGGAGCCACAGCCAAGCTGATGCGCCACCTGACCCGGCATGGAATCAGCGCCCATCCGTTCCCCAGTATCCGGGACGCAGTCCGTGGAACAGATATCGTCACGACGATTACGGCGGACAAGACGAATGCCACTATACTAGTCGCCGAGATGATTGAACCCGGAATGCATATCAACGCGGTAGGCGGGGACTGCCCCGGCAAGACCGAACTGCATAGGGACGTGCTCTCCGTCAGCAGCGTGTTTGTCGAATACGAGCCGCAGTCGAGGATAGAGGGCGACACACAGCAAATGGCCGCCGACTTTCCGGTGACCGAGTTGTGGCAGGTATTGGCAGGCAGCGCAGATGGCCGGGTCGATAACTGCCAAATCACGGTATTCGACTCTGTCGGCTTCGCGCTGGAAGATTACTCCGCTCTGCGCTACATGCGCGATCTGGCCAGGAGACTAGGAAGAATTGAACATATCTCGTTGATTCCGGCGCTGGTGAATCCGAAGGACCTGTTCTCCTTTATTCCCTCCGACCTCAAAGTATCCGATACCAAGGGCGCCATTCGCCAGGAAATCTTGCACTGCCAGGCATGAATCGGAAACTGTCGCTCATCGGATCACCGACGGATATCGGCGCGGCCATTCGTGGTTCCGGGATGGGTCCGGAAGCCTTGCGTGTAGCCGGGATTCAACGCATCCTCGCAAGCCATGGCCTGGATGTCCTGGACTGCGGCAACCTCGCCGGCCCCGCCAACCCGGAGCTGCCGCCCGAACTTGGCTACCGGCATCTTGCCGCTGTCGTGGAATGGAACACCGCTGTCTATCGCGCGGTCTACGCCGAGCTGACTCAGGGCCGGCTACCCATCCTGCTCGGCGGCGATCATTCGCTGAGTATCGGGTCTCTCAGCGCCGTTGCGCGGCATTGCCGCGAAACTTCCAGAAAGCTCCGAGTACTCTGGTTCGATGCCCATCCCGATTTCAATACGGCTGAACTTACCCCCAGCGGCAATATTCATGGCATGCCGGTTGCCTGCCTGCTGGGCCATGGTCCCGACGAACTGACCGCTATCGGCGGCGAGAGACCCATCTTGCACTCTGGCTGGATTCGGGAAATCGGGGTTCGCAGCGTTGACGCCGGCGAAAAGCAATTCATTCACGAGCAAAACGTCGAGGTTTTCGATATGCGATCGATAGACGAGTTGGGGATGCGGGTGATCATGGAAACCGCACTCGAAGGCATCGACGCCGAGACGCATATCCACGTCAGCCTCGATGTGGATTTTCTCGACCCGGAGATTGCGCCCGGCGTCGGCACGCCGGTGCGCGGCGGTCCGAATTACCGGGAAGCCCAGCTCTGCATGGAGCTCATCGCCGATACCGGGCGGCTCGGCTCGCTCGACATCATGGAGCTCAACCCGGCGCTCGACGTATGCAACAAGACTGCCGTGCTGGCTGTCGACCTGGTGGAAAGCCTGTTTGGCAAGAGTACTTTAATGCACAGGCCAGCGCTTTAGAGCTTGAGACTCAGCAGAGTCGCGTTGCCACTCGCAGTTTGATCTCGAAAGACTTATGACTGGTACTGCGAGACGATGCGACAGGCGACGATTGCCTTGGCACGGATGATGCGCACTTACTTCCGGAAAAACTGCTACATATGTCCGATTGACGTCGTTATTGATTCGCGCCGTCTTTTCCTATCTTCCCGGAAAACAGGCTGG
The DNA here is from genome assembly GCA_964360125.1 of uncultured Sterolibacterium sp. Lineage (GTDB taxonomy): Bacteria > Pseudomonadota > Gammaproteobacteria > Burkholderiales > Rhodocyclaceae > JACRAR01. Next base: position 2,614 of record CAYHXK010000130.1, on the reverse strand, counting down.
CCGCGACGATCATCGCGCCGCCGATCCATTCCTGGAGGCCCATGACTTCACCGGCGAGCAGCCAGGAGGCGAACGCCGCGACCACCAGTTCGAACAGGAAAATCACGATCGCCTGGTTCGCCGGGGTATGCGTCAAGCCGTGCTGCACCACCAGGTTGATGACCAGCAGGATCAGGCCGAGCAAGGCCAGCAGACCCCAGTGCCAGGGCTGCAGATGCGCCAGGCCGCGCAGGCCGACCGCCGGGACGACATCGAAGGGCAGCGCCGCCAGGCCGAGCAGTACCACCCCGGCGAAGACGGCGAGCGACTTGATCTCTATCGACAGATGCGCCGCCTGGCGCACCAGCACGTTCGACAGCGCGAACAGGAAACCCGCCGCCAGCCCCAGCCACTCGGCGAAGTTGGCCGGCCAGGGCAGGCCGAGTTCGGGCCGCCACAGCATGGTGGCGGCGCCGCTCAACGACAAGGCGATCACCGCCGCGCCGGCGCCGCTGAGGCGTTCGCCGAGCAGCAGGCGCGACCACAACACCGTCCACAGCGGCGCCAGATAAAACAGCAGCAACACCCGCATCACCTCGCCGTGCAAGGTGGCGAGCACATAGCCCAGGTTGCAGGCGCCGGCGGTGAGGCCGATCAACGGCAGCATCCAGGAAAAACGCATGCACCTCAGTCCCTGCAGGCGCGGCTGCAGCAGGATCAGGCCGAGGCCGAGCGCAATCAGGTAGCTCAATACCGAGGCGCGCAGTCCGGAAAGCCCCGCCTGTTCGAGCAGCCGGTAGGGATACCAGATCATTCCCCAGACGATGGCGCCGGTCAGGAGTGAAATCCTGGCAACTGCCGTGTGCCTACCTGCCATATAATCCGCACTTCCCCTGAAAGCTTCGCATTGTCTATCGTGAATCCCCGCCTCGCCCGACTTCACCCCTACCCCTTCGAGAAGCTGCGCCAACTGTTCGCCGGCATCACCCCTGCCTCGGATCTCAAGGAAATCAAGCTGTCGATCGGCGAGCCGCAACACCAGACGCCCGAGTTCATCCAGCGGGCGTTGACGGAAAACCTGTCGGGATTGGCAAACTATCCTACCACGCAGGGAAGCGACGCCCTGCGACAGGCCATCGCCGCATGGATCGCCCGGCGTTATTCGATCCCGGCGCCCGACGCAACCACCCAGGTGCTGCCGGTGAATGGCTCGCGCGAAGCGCTGTTCGCAATCGCCCAGACGGTGATCGACGCTGACAGGCCTGGCGCGCTGGTGCTCTGCCCCAACCCTTTCTACCAGATCTACGAAGGCGCGGCCCTGCTTGCCGGGGCACAGCCGGCCTTTCTGAACACGCTGCCGGAACACGACTTCGAAATGGATCTTGAGTCGATCTCCGCGCAGGACTGGCAGCGCGTGCAACTGGTCTATGTCTGCTAGCCGGGCAACCCGACCGGCAAGGTGACAAGCCTGGACACCTGGCGCAAGCTGTTTACCCTGTCCGACCAGTACGACTTTGTCATCGCTTCCGACGAATGCTATTCGGAAATCTATTTCGACGACGCCGCGCCGCCGTTGGGCGGGCTGGAGGCCGCAAGGAAACTGGGACGCGACGATTACCGCAATCTGCTGATGTTTTCCAGCCTGTCCAAGCGCTCCAACGTGCCGGGCATGCGTTCCGGCTTCGTTGCCGGCGATGCGGACATCATCAGGCAGTTTCTGCTCTATCGCACCTATCACGGCGGCGCCATGAGTCCTGCGGTGCAGGCCGCCAGCGTCGCCGCGTGGAACGACGAAGCGCACGTGCGCGACAATCGCCGCCTGTACCGGGAAAAATTCGACCGGGTGACGCCTCTGATCGCCCAGCATCTTGAGGTTGCCAGGCCGGATGCCGGCTTTTATCTATGGGCTTCAGTTGACAAACTCGTTGCCAAATCCGCACCCATCTCCGACACGGAGTTCGCCCGCGAACTCCAGCGTCAATATAATGTGAGCGTATTGCCGGGTAGTTTTCTCGCCCGCGAAGCCGCGGGCATCAACCCAGGCGCGAATTTCATCCGCATCGCCCTCGTCGCCGGTGTCGACGAATGTCTCGAAGCGGCGCGGCGGATTTCCGATTTTTGCCAAAAACTCTGACAGGAACCATCATGCACGAACTTCAGCAACTCATCGAACAAGCCTGGGAAACCCGCGCCGACCTCAAGCCCGGCAATGCGCCGGCAAAAATCGGCGAAGCCGTCGACCTCATCCTCGGCGAGCTCGATGCCGGCAAGCTGCGCGTCGCCGAAAAAATCGACGGCGCCTGGGTGACCCACCAGTGGATCAAGAAGGCCGTGCTGCTGTCCTTCCGGCTGGAGGAAAACCGGGTCATGGAGGGCGGCGCCACCAAGTATTTCGACAAGGTGCCGAGCAAGTTCGCCCATTACGACCAACACACGTTCACCAAGGGCGGTTTTCGCGTGGTGCCGCCGGCGATTGCGCGGCGCGGCTCTTTCCTGGCGCGCAACGTGGTGTTGATGCCGAGTTTCGTGAACATCGGCGCCTATGTCGATGAAGGCAGCATGGTCGATGCATGGGCGACCGTCGGCTCCTGCGCCCAGATCGGCAAGAACGTGCACCTCTCCGGCGGCGTCGGCA
>CAYHXK010000129.1:6196-7235 GCA_964360125.1 uncultured Sterolibacterium sp. | reverse complement strand
AGTCAATGATGAGTAGATCTCGCTGGTCGCAAAATCATTAAAAAACACGGCAGCGAACCAACAGGACAGAAAGGACCGCGATGCGCTGGCGGCGCGGGGCTACCATCAGGCTTTTCAGGCGGTGAAAGCCAGCCTCGCGGCGATTCTTGCCGGCGAGAATCCCAGCCGGATCGCCAAAATCGGGCATCATCGCTGGTACGGCGAATTGTTCGCTCCCGCAGTTGCCGTCGGTATTCTCGAACCGCACCAGCTCGCGGGATACCGCAGCGGCCCGGTGTATATCCGCAACTCCATGCACACCCCGCTGCCAAAGGATGCGCTGGCGGACGCCATGCAGGCGCTCTTCGATCTGCTGGAACAGGAACACGAGCCTGCCGTGCGGGCCGTGCTGGGCCATCACTTGTTCGTCTTCATCCACCCCTACTTCGACGGCAACGGCCGCATCGGACGCTTCCTGATGAACGCCATGCTCGCCTCCGGCGGCTATCCCTGGACCATCGTGCGCATGAAACGGCGCGATGCCTACCTGGCGGCGCTGGAAAGCGCCAGCACCGGAGGCAATATCAAACCGCTGGTACGTTTTCTTGCCGAGGAAATGCGGGCTTGAGGGCCGGACAGTTGTCCAGAACCGGATAGTTCTAAAAGTGGCAGTTACACGTTATTGCCAGTGTCATACAAATGGCGTACGCTTGACGCATCAAACGAATTCAATGTGTTTGTGATTCCCCGTGCCAGTTGAATGGACCGAATACGGCCAAGCTCACCGCTGAATGTGAATGCACAGTTACGGTCCTTCGAGCCTGTAATTTGATTCTCGGCATGATGCAGAAATGAAGAAAGAAGATGCCCCATGCCTGAGCAATTGAAACCAAATCAAGCGGCATCGAATAAGCCGACAGAGGGTGGCGACCTTCCCAATAGCATGACAATCTTTGATGGGATTGACTGCGACGCACCCTTAGTTCCAGTCGTGGTGACAGTCGAGCTTCCGTTTTGGTTGATGGCACCCAACGGCGAAGTTGAAATCGCGGTGCAAGGC
>CAYHXK010000129.1:0-6186 GCA_964360125.1 uncultured Sterolibacterium sp. | reverse complement strand
ATCTTTTTGTGGGTGAAGCCACCGATTCGCGTAAAACCGCGCAATACAACGGCCCCAATCCCGCCAATAAAGGCGCCCTTATCGCCCAGGTGGCAATGTCGGGGGCATCAATCATGTTTCGCAAGGCCAAGACTGTGTTGGAAATCTCGTCCAAGTGCTCCAGCGACGCCCTTTCCGCCATGATGGCTGAAGTACAGAAACGGAGGAACGCCGCAAACCACTATTTCGTTTCATTCTGTTCGGCACATCTGCCAGTTGTGAATCGTCTCATTGAGGCATATAGGTGGGCAACCGCCGACGCGATGGTGGCTGCAGTTACCCCCCAGAGCGTACGCGCCCTCTCTCCGGAGTGGCCAAGGCACTGGGCCTGAGCAGATCCTCGCTAAATTATTGGTTCCCAGCCGAGTGTGAATCGATTCGTGCGAAGCATGTGCAGGCGAGAGGACGTCAGACGGCTGCCCGACGACAAGCGGACTGCGATGCCGTGGCAATCGTTGTACGGGAGTTGGTAAGCCGCGGCGAATATCTCGGTAAGAAAAGCGTCGATATTGCCTTGCGCGCGCAGGGCAAACCAGGCGTCTCGCTCATACGGCCTGAATTGCGCGACGCCTGGAGGCAGGCTCTGGTCGATGGGCGGAAATAGAAAAAGCCGACACTATATTTGGCGTGCCGGCTCTTTATTGCACAAACCTGAAGCCATATCTGTGCCGTTACAATTTGGAGCCATAAACGTTCCGAACGGCACGGTTATGGCTCCAGGTACAAACTTCGGACTGCGTTGGACTGTTGGTGGTGGAGAAGAGGAGGATCGAACTCCCGACCTCTGCATTGCGAACGCAGCGCTCTCCCAGCTGAGCTACTTCCCCACACGAGGCGCGCAGTATACCAAAATCCGCGGGTGCGCCGCTCAGGTTTCGTCGTCTTCGCCCGAGCCGCAGGCAGCGCGTTGCAGGCGGTCGGCGATGGCGAGCCAGGCCGGGGTGGCTGGAGGCGCTTCGACCAGGATGGTGTCGCAGGCGGCGGCATCGAGGGCGCGCAGCGCCGCGTAGAGGTTGTGGGCATAGTCGGCGGCTTTGGCGGCGGCCATCTGCCAGAGCAGGTTCTTGGCGGTTGTTGGCGGTGCGGCGAAGGCCAGGACGGCGATCTTTTCGCCGGCCGCCAGTGCGGCATCGACCGCCGCCGCCAGCGCCGCGCCGGGCACCAGGCGCAGCGCGGTGTGCGGGGCGTAGTGGGCGGCATGCGAGCCGGAGACGCGCGGCGTGTGGTGTGCATGGTCGGTGGGTGCGTGCGCGGGCTGGTCCGGGCTGGCGCCCAGCACGCGGGCGATGTCGGCGGCGCTGATGGCGCCCGGCCGCAGCAAGCGCGGCGTGCCGCGCGAGAGGTCGACGATGGTCGACTCGATGCCGACCTGGCAGTCGCCGCCGTCCAGCACCAGCGGCACGGCGGCGCCGAGTTCGGCGCGCACGTGGGCGGCGCTGGTGGGGCTGATGCGGCCGTAGCGGTTGGCCGAGGGTGCCGCAATTCCACGAAACCGCCCGCCATCGAAAGCCTTGAGCAGCGCCAGCGCCAGCGGATGATCCGGCACGCGCAGGCCGACCGTGTCCTGTCCGCCGGTGACGGCGTCGGGCACCTGCGGCTGGCGTTTCAGGATCAGGGTGAGGGGGCCGGGCCAGAAGGCGGCGGCGAGCTTTCGAGCGCTTTCCGGCACTTCGCGCGCCCAGGCGTCGAGCGCCTCGGCGCTCGGCAGATGGACGATCAACGGGTGGTCGGCGGGGCGGCCCTTGGCGGCAAAAATCTTGGCGACGGCGGCGGGGTTCGCGGCATCCGCGCCGAGGCCATACACCGTCTCGGTGGGGAAGGCGACCAGTTCGCCGGCGCGCAGCAGGGTCACCGCATGCGCGATCTGCGCCGCTGCTTCCTTATGAGGCTTCGCCTTCAAGGCAGATCGGGCAGGGTTTTCGCCAGCACTTTCTTGGTCTGGCGTGCGCGGAAGTCCTCGAGTTTTTTCGCCAGCGCGGCATCGTTCAGCGCCAGCATGGCGACGGCGAATAGCGCCGCATTGGTGGCGCCGGCCTCGCCGATGGCGAAGGTGGCGACGGGGATGCCGGCGGGCATCTGCACCATGGAGAGCAGCGAGTCGAGGCCCTGCAGGTGCTTCGACGGCATCGGCACGGCGAGCACCGGCAGGGCGGTCTTGGCGGCCAGCACGCCGGCCAGGTGGGCCGCGCCGCCGGCCGCGCCGATCAGCACCTTGACGCCTCGCCCGGCTGCGCTGGCGGCGTAATCGAGCGCCGCGTCGGGGGTGCGGTGCGCCGACAGCACCTTGGCTTCGTAGGGAAGATCGAAACTCTTGAGGGTTTCCGCGGCGGCGCGCAGGATCGGCCAGTCGCTGTCCGAACCCATGACGATGCCGACCAGGGGAGTGTTCTTTTTCATGCGTGTTCCTTTGCCTTGTTTCAGTGGGGTGCGGGTATTTTAAACGCAACGCTCGGCGGCTTCGATGGTATTCATCAGCAGCATGGTGATGGTCATCGGCCCGACGCCGCCGGGTACCGGGGTGATCAGGCCGGCGACTTCCTTGGCGGACTCGAAATCGACGTCGCCGCACAGCTTCCCGCCCTGTTCGGCGGGCAGGCGGTTCATGCCGACATCGATCACCGTGGCGCCCGGCTTGAGCATATCGCCGGTGATCATTTTGGCCCTGCCGATGGCGGCCACCAGGATGTCGGCGCGGCGGGTGTGAAATTTAAGGTCGCGGGTGCGCGAGTGACAGACGGTGACGGTGCAGTCGGCGGCCAGCAGCAGCATCGCCATGGGCTTGCCGACGATGTTGCTGCGCCCCACGATCACCGCTTCGGCGCCTTTGAGCACGACATTCTGCGACTTGAGCATTTCCATCACGCCGTAGGGCGTGCAGGGAATGAAGCGCGGCTTGCCCTGCATCAGGGCGCCGACGTTTTCGGCGTGAAAGCCGTCGACGTCCTTCTCGGGCGCGATGGCTTCGAGCACGGCGGCGCTGTCGAACTGCCTGGGCAGCGGCAGTTGCACCAGGATGCCATGCACCGTGGGATCGGCGTTGAGTTCGGCGATGCGGGCAAACACCAGGGCCGGATCGACAGCGACGGGGTACACGTCCTTCAATGAACGCATGCCGGCTTTTTCGCAGGCATTCACTTTGTTGCGCACATACACCGAGGAGGCCGGGTCTTCGCCGACCAGGATCACCGCCAGGCAGGGCGTGATGCCGCGCGCCCGGAGCGCGGCGGCGCGCACGGCCAATTTTTCGCGCACATTGGCGGAAAGGGCGTTGCCATCGAGGATGCGGGCAGTCATATCAAACGGTCTCCGTGAGGGTGTGGGCAGCAGGCGCTGCCGCATGTTGTGCGTCGGCGGCGCGGCCCGCTTCGAAGGCGCGCCGGTTGAGCTCGACCATGTGCGGCTTCCTTGCCTGGAAACGGCGCAGGACGGCGTCGCGCAGCACCTCGGCGGGGAAGGGCAGATGTCCGGCGATGGCGCCGAGCATGACGCTGTTGCCCAGGCGCACGTCGCCCAGTTCCAGGGCGATGGCCATGGCGTCGAAGGCATGCACTTCGATGCCGCGCGCGCGGATTTCGGCGACGGGGTCGTCCGGGTATTCGTAGAGCCCGCCGCTGACCACCGGCGGCACCAGCCGCGCCGTGTTCATCAGCACCAGTCCGCCCGGCCTGAGGGTGTGGCACCAGCGCAGCGCCTCGGCCGCCTCGAAACCGACGATCAGGTCGGCTTCGCCCGGCGCGATCTGCGGCGACAAGACCTTGGGGCCGAAGCGCAGGTGGGAGGAGACCACCCCGCCGCGCTGCGCCATGCCGGCGACTTCGGTTTTCTTGGCGTCGTGGCCGAGCGAGATCGCCGCCTCGGCGAGAATCTCGGTGGCCGTCATGACGCCCTGGCCGCCGATGCCGACGACGAGGATGTTGGTGACTTTATCCTTGCCTGCGTTGCCTATGTTTACCATTCAATGCTTCTTCATGACGTTGATCGTTTGCACCGCCACCGCCGGGACGATGGCGTCGGGCGCGCACGGCTGCAGGCACAGGCCGCAACCGGTGCAGGCCGCCGTTTCGATGGCGACGAATTGCAGCTCGACTTCCTTGCCCGAGGGCTTGATGACTTTCTCGCGGCGCGTCACCAGGATCGCCGGGCAGCCGAGGTCGACGCAATTGCCGCAGCCGGTGCATTTGTCGACTTCGACGGTGAACGGCTTGAGCTTTTCGTAGGCGTCGATCAGCACGCAGGGACGGTCGGTGATGATGACCGAAGGCTCGGCGATTTTGGTTTCCTCGCGCAAGGCCTTGAACAGCACCGGCAACTGGTAGGGATCGACCACGCGGATGCGCTCCGGCTTGACGCCGAGCGCCTCGCACAGCTTGGCGAAGTTCACCCGCGGCGCTTCCCCGCCGTGAATGTCGCGGCCCGAGGCCGGATTGTCCTGTCCGCCGGTCATGCCGACGGCGCGATTGTCGAGCAGCAATACCGTGACGTTGCCGCGGTTGTAAGTGATGTCGAGCAGGCCCTGCATGCCCATGTGCAGGAAAGTCGAATCGCCGATCACGGCGACGATTTTCTTGTCCTGGTCCGCTGCGCCCCGGCCTTTATCCAGGCCCAGCGCCACACCCATCGAGGCGCCCATCGAAATGGTGGAATCCAGCGCGTTCCACGGATGGCCCGCGCCGAGCGTGTAGCAGCCGATGTCGCCGGCGATGGTGACGTTCTTCAACTGCGCCAGGGTGTAATACACGCCGAGGTGCGGACACGCCACGCACATCGTCGGCGGCCGCGGAAACACCGCCGCCGGCCGGGTCGCAAGTGCTTCCGTCGGCTCGCCGAGCAGACGCGCCACGGCGGGTTTCAGCACATCGGGAGACAATTCGCCGATGCAGGGCAGGATGTCCTTGCCATGACAGACGATGCCGGCGGCCTTGAGTTCCGTCTCCAGCAGCGGCTCGGTTTCCTCGACCACGACGAGTTTTTCCACGGTGGCGGCGAATGCGCGTATCCGCTCGACCGGCGCCGGGCAGGAGAACCCCAGCTTGAACAGCGGCGCGTCCGGGAAGGCTTCGCGCACATGCATCCAGGCCGGGCCGGAAGCGACGAAGCCGACGCGACTATCGGAACCCGCTTGGATGTGGTTGAGCGGGGAGGCTTCGGCCGCGGCGCGCAGAGACTTCTCGCGCTCGAACATCAGCGGAATGCGCGCCTTGGCGTTGCCCGGCACCATCACCCAGCGGCGCGGGTTCTTCTCGAAACTTCCAGCCGGTTGAGAGATGCGCTCACCGCTGGTCACCAGCCCCTTGACGTGGCAGATGCGGGTGGTCAGGCGCAGGATCACCGGCACCTGGAACTGCTCGGACAATTCGTAGCCGTAGCGGGTCAGCGCGTAAGCTTCCTGCGAATCGGCCGGTTCGAGGATCGGCAGGTGGGCGAAGCGCCCCCAGGTGCGCGAATCCTGCTCGTTCTGCGAGGATGACAGACCGACGTCGTCGGCTATCGCGATCACCAGGCCGGCGTTGGCGCCGGTCAGGGTCAGGGTCATCAGCGCGTCGGAGGCGACGTTCATGCCGACATGCTTCATGGCGCAGAAGGCGCGCGAGCCGGCCATCGAGGCGCCGATGGCGACTTCCAGCGAGACCTTCTCGTTGACCGACCACTCGGTGTAAATATCCGCGACGGGATAGCCGGAAAGGACTTCCAGCATCTCGGTCGACGGCGTGCCGGGATAGGCGGCGGCGACGCGCACTCCCGACTCCCAGACGGCGCGGGCGACCGCTTCGTTGCCGGAGAGCAGCCGGCGGGGATTGCTGGCCACTGAGGCAGGCGCGGGGGATGTGGCAGCCATGTTCACCTGCTTATAGAAAAAAGAGGATTTTACAGATTATTGTCAAACGGCGGCAGGGTGCTTGATGCAGATCAAGCCGCCCGAAGCGCTTTGCGCCGCCGGTTTGATTTCCGTCGCGGGATTGGGAAGGGGGAAGAAAGGAATAACCGAGTCATTAATTCCACCCACTACGTCAGCAACGTACATACATGTATTTACATTCCTCGGCTATTGAGCTAAAGTACATACCTCGTACATCCTCACCTGGAGTTTTAACATGCACACTACAAAAGCTTTCAGAAATGGCAATTCACAGGCCGTGCGTATCCCTG
>CAYHXK010000128.1:0-7244 GCA_964360125.1 uncultured Sterolibacterium sp. | reverse complement strand
TCGACTTGCGAAAACCAATGACCGACCCGCTCCCCATTCCAGACGGATTTCGCCTGCTGAGTCGCGGCGGCCCCATTCTTGCCATGCTCGGCCCGCTCTACTACCGCAAGGACGCGCAGGATCGCAGCGTGATCGCCCTGCGTATCGAGGAGAAGCATCTCAACATCCGCGGCATCGCCCACGGCGGCATGCTGGTGACATTGGCAGACAGCGCCCTCGGCATCGCCCTGTCGATGTCGCAAACACCCCCGCAAGCGATGGTCACGGTCAACCTGTCGACCGATTTTGCCGATTCCGCCCACTCCGGCGACTGGGTCGAGGCACATGTGGATATCCAGCGCGTCGGCAAACGCATGGCCTTCGCCAACTGCTATCTGCACGTCGGCGAAAAGCGCATCCTGCGCGCCAGCGGCGTGTTCGCCCTGATGCCGCCGCATAAACCGCAGGAAGGCTTCGAAGGCTGAGGCCGATGTCGAAAATCCACGTCCTGCTGAAAAAGGAGGAACTCGACAACGAACGGCTCGATGGCAAGGTGGTGGTGGTGCTCGATATCCTCTTCGCCACCTCCAGCATCGTCGCCGCATTTGCCCACGGGGCCTGCGCGGTGATCCCCACCCTCGACGGCGCGGCGGCGCAGGCCGAAGCCCTGAATCATGCCGCCGGCAGCTATCTGCTGTCGGGCGAGATCCATGCCGAGACCCTGCCCGGCTTCGTGCATCCGACGCCGCTGGCGCTGTTGCGCGAGGAGATCGCCGGCCGCACGCTGATTTATTCGACCACCAATGGCACCGTGGCGCTGCAAAAATCCCGCGGCGCCATGCACATCTATGCCGCCGCGCTGCTTAACGGCGATGCCGTGGTCAGGCACATTACCAGGACGCATCCCGACAACACGGTACTGCTGGTGTGCTCCGGTTCCGCCGACAACTTCAATCTGGAGGATTTCTACGGCGCCGGCTATCTGGTAGCGTTATTCCGGCAAGCCGGCGGCGCCCACGATTTCTCCGACGCTGCGCTGGCGGCGGAGATGCTGCATGCGCATGGCGATGGGGCCGAGTGCCTGATGCGCTCGCGCGTGGGCCGCATGATGCTGGCGCGCCAGCTCGAAGGAGAGGTGCTTTTTGCTTCGCGCAAAAGCGTCTTCGACATCGTGCCGCATCTGGCCGATGACGGTACACTGCGGCTAACGCAATAATCGGTCTTCCAAGCAAATGAAAATTGCCATCATGGGCAGCGGCGGAGTCGGCGGTTTTTTCGGCGGCCGGCTGGCCGCCAGCGGCGCAAATGTGAGTTTCATCGCCCGCGGCGCGCATCTCGCGGCGCTGCGCAAGCACGGCCTGAAAATCGAAAGCTCGCTCGGCAACATACTGGTGCGCCCGGTCCATGCGACCGATGATCCCGCCAGCATAGGCGTCGTCGACCTGGTGTTCCTCGCGGTCAAGCTGTGGGACATCGAGGGGGCGGCACTGGCGGTGAAGCCCTTGATTGGACCCCATACCGGCATTATTCCGCTGCAGAACGGGGTGGATGCGGTGAACGTGCTGCTGTCCCGATACCCTCCTGAACACGTCATGGGCGGAGTCGCTCACATCGCCGCCGCCATCGAGTCGCCCGGGGTCATCAGGCATAGCGGGGCCATGCAGAAACTGACTTTCGGCGAACTGGACGGGCGTCATTCGCAACGCGCCGAGCAGCTGTTCGATGCCTGCCAGGCTGCCGGGATCGACGCGATTCTGAGTGACGCCATCCAGGTCGTGATCTGGGAAAAATTCGTGTTCCTTTCGGCATTCAGCGGCATCACGGCATTAACGCGTCTGCCCATCGGCCCGTTGCGCGCCGACCCGGAAACCCGCGCCTTGTTTCTCGCCGCGATGCAGGAAGCGGCTGCGGTGGGACGCGCCCAGGGTATCCGGCTCTCCCCGGACTGTGCCGACCGGCAGCTCGCATTTTGCGACAAGCTTCCGCCCGAAATGATTTCCTCGATGCTGGGAGACTTGCGCAACGGCAACCGCCTGGAGCTAGCCTGGCTATCGGGCGCAGTGCAGCGCATCGGTCGGGAGATGGGTGTGGCGACACCCGTCAGCAGCTTGATTTACACTGCTTTGAAATTGCACGCAGCCGGGCAGGCTTCTGCATTCTGATTGAACAGTGCACGGTCGTTTTACGCCAGTCACGCCGGGGTGTGAATTTATTCCTTGGCTATTCCTCCGATCTGCTCCACTCTTGCAGCAAGCTTGGGCTTTAGGAGAAGACTCATCAACGCAAACGTGACATCGGAACATTGCGAATTGTGCACGCAGCCGGGCGGCGAGATCGTCTGGGAGGACGCACAGTGTCGTGTCGTGCGCGTGGAAGGCAGGGAGGCGAGTGAATATCCCGGCTTTTGTCGCGTGATCTGGCGCGCACATGTGCGCGAGATGAGCGACCTCCCGAGCAACGACCGGCGCCACCTGATGGCATTGGTATTCGCTACCGAGACGGCGCTACGCGGGCACTACCATCCCGACAAGATCAATCTCGCCAGCCTCGGCAACCTGGTGCCGCATTTGCATTGGCATGTAATCCCCCGTTACACCGACGACCCCGGATTTCCAGCGCCGATATGGGCACAGCCGCACACTCGATCTGCCCCGGCAACAGGCCGACCACCCATCGACCGACTGGCACTGCACCAGTCGATCTCCCGGGCGCTTTCTGAAAATCAAGGCGGCGGCGCATGAATCACGCCGCAATCGATCTGGGACTACCGCCGCTTACATCCACACTAGCGCCAGATTTCACCGACGCACCCACTTGTCAAGAGTGGCTGGCCAGATTGCCGCTGACCAATGTCGCCCAGGCTCAAGCGCAGCTGTTGCGCCAGATCAATTTGCTCAACCGTTACCCCCTGTCTGCAGACGCGCGCTTGCAGATTCTGGAAATACTGCGTGGTCCGATCAATTTCATCCAGGAGCAATCCGTCAAGCATTACGCCGGACGACCCCTGCCACTGCCGGAAGCGGGTCAAGCGGCATTCGACACCAGCCAGACCCTTTGGCGGGAACAGGAGACCGGCTATTTGCATTGCCTGCAAGCCAGTCTTGGCGGCGGCGCCGGCTTTTCCGAATCCCCCCATCTGCTGACCGCCCTGGCGGCAACGCGTGCATTGTCGTGCTTGCTGGCGATGTACCTCGACAACTGCCGCGCCAACATCCTGCCATCGCCGATGTACTGGCGCCAGTTGCACCTGGTCTATCACGCCGCAGAAGAGCTGAAGATTTCCCAGTTGCCCGTAAAGGACAGCTTGCGCCGCCACAACTTCGGGACCAAGCAAGCCTCCACGGCTTCTGCAGCCTCGGTCTATGCCGAAGTGTTGCTGCTGGCGGCCGCAAGCCCGATGGAACTTCGACCGAAGCAGCTTGCCAGGGTCGCCAACTGGGCGCAGCGCTGGTCGGAGAAAGTGGAAATTCTGCAAAAACCTCCTGAGGATTCGAGGACGCCTCCGCTCTGTGTCGACCTTGCCGGTCGGCAGGCGGCAAGCTTTCAATCCCAGCCGAACGACAATGCGGCATTGCGCTGGCTGGAACTTTCCGGGCTTCGCAAGAGCATCAAGAAACGCTTGGTGTTGCTGGAGCAGGGTGAAATGCCCGAGTCCCTGAACCTTGGCAAGGACTGCATTCAACCCGCCTGCGGAGCGCTGCTACAAAGGGTATACCGGGATTGGTGCAAAGGCGGTCGGAAGCAGGGTAGCGCAAGCGGACGGACTAACCTGCGTTCCAGTGGCCACTATCAACTGGTCGCCGGCATCGAGGCGATCCATTACTACCTCACCGGTCAGGTGTTCCGCAAACCCCAGCAACCGACTTACATGAGCAGGCGCGAACATGAGGAAATCGCCACCTTCGGCCGCATCGCCACGCGCTTCGATGAGGACATAAAAGCACAGCATGACTTCATGTTGGAAACATGGCGGATACTCGATGAAACCACCGCAGAACTGCACCTGGAACGCTCGCTCAAGCAGCCCGGCGGACGCCTCGCCAGCAGCCAGTTGGTGGCGGTGCGGAAAGAAGGCAGCGAAGGTTTCATGCTGGGCACGTTAAGCTGGGTAGCCATGAACAACGGACAGGATACCTTGCTCGCCTGCGTGCGCTTCCTGCCCGGCGCCCCGGTCGCGGTGACGCTGCGAACTTTCGCAGCACACCCGGCCGGCATGCAAATCAGCCCGGGAATTTGCCTGCCCGCAGTCGAGAGTCTGGGAGAAGTCGCCAGCGTCCTGACTCCAGCGGGCTGGTTCGGTCCCGGGAAAACCATCGGATTGGAGACGGACGGTTCGCGCAACATTCGCCTGGATCGCCTGATCGAACGCGGCAAGGACTTCGACCGGATGGCTTTCGATTGGTCATGAATCAGGTTTCCTCGGCAGCTTGATTTGGGCGGAACGGGGAAGCCTTGGAGTACCGCCAGCGCTTTTCGACCTCGACGATGGCTGCGCAGCTTACCGCAAACGCGACGATCGACAACCAGTCCGAAACACCTAAGGGCGCCGTCTGAAACACGCGATTGAAGCCCGGCACATAGGTGAACGCCATCTGCAGCGCCACCATTGCGCCACTGCCGAACCACACCCATGGATTCGACAATAGGCCGATCGACCAGAACGATCGTGTCAACGACCGACAGTTGAAGAGATAGATGGTTTCCACCATCACGAAGACGTTGGCGGCGATCGTCCGCGCCTCTGCCAACGACTGCCCCCGGTAGAGCGCCAGCTCGAACAGGCCGAAAGCGCCACTTAGCAGCAACACGCCGACCAGCAGGATGCGCTGAATCAGCACGCGATCGAGAATCGGGGTGTCCTGGGGCCGCGGCGGGCGTTGCATGATGCCGCGTTCGGCCGGCTCGAAGGCCAGCATCAAGCCGAGCAGGATGGCCGTGGTCATGTTGATCCAGAGGATCTGCAGCGGCGTGATCGGCAAGGTCGTGCCGGCGAAGACGGCGGCGAGGATCACCAGCCCTTCGCCGGCGTTGGTGGGGATGGTCCACACGATGAACTTGACGAGGTTGTCGTAGATGCCGCGTCCCTCTTCGACTGCCGCCTCGATGGTGGCGAAGTTGTCGTCGGTCAGTACCATCGCGGCTGCCTCCTTGGCTACCTCGGTGCCACCCAGGCCCATGGCGATACCGATATCCGCCTGCTTCAGCGCCGGCGCGTCATTGACGCCGTCGCCGGTCATCGCCACCACTTCGCCATTGGCCTGCAGAGCTTTCACCAGCCGCAGCTTTTGTTCCGGTTCGACGCGGGCGAACACGTCCACCTCTGCCGCAGCCTGGCGCAAGGCCGCGTCGTCGAGCTTGGCCAGATCCCGGCCGGTCAGCGCGCTTCCTCCGTCCTCGACGATGCCGAGTTGGCGGGCGATGGCGATGGCCGTGCCGGGATGGTCGCCGGTGATCATTTTCACCCGGATGCCCGCCGCGTGACAGGTGCGCACCGCGGCAATGGCGCGCGGCCGCGGCGGATCGAGCATCCCAATCAGCCCAAGGAACACCAGGCTGCCGCCGATGCTGGCGTGTTCGAGTTGTTGCCCCGCGGTCAGCTCGGAGCGGGCCACGGCCAGCACGCGCAAGCCGCCATCCGCCATGCGCAGCGCCGCCGCGTGGATGGCGTCGGTAGCGAGGGGGGTCTCGCGGCCCGCCTGATCCAGCATGCTGGTGCAGGCGGGCAGCAGCTTCTCCAGCGCGCCTTTCACGCAGACGATGCGCGCCCCTTCGATCTCATGCAACGTCGCCATGTATTGACGGGTCGAGTCGAAGGGCAGTTCGTCCAGCCGCGGAAAAATCGAATTTAGCGTATCTCCATCCAATTCACCCTTGCGCGCCGCCACCAGCAGAGCCCCCTCGGTCGGGTCGCCGACCACCGTCCAATGGTGGCCTTCGCGCACCAATCGGGCATCGTTGCAGAGCACGCTGGCCAGCAAGGTCTCGCGCAGGGCGCCGGCTATCGCTAGCGGCTGCCCGGCCCGCTTGATGCCGCCTGTCGGGCCATAGCCATGCCCGGTGACGGCAAACGCCTCCCCGCCCGCCAAAATCTCGCGCACCGTCATCGCGTTCTCCGTGAGCGTCCCGGTCTTGTCGGAGCAGATGACGGTGGTGCTGCCCAGCGTCTCGACCGCGGGCAGCTTGCGGATAATCGCCCGCCGCTTGGCCATGCGCGCGACACCCATGGCCAGCGTAACGGTCATGGCCGCCGGCAGCCCCTCCGGAATTGCCCCCACCGCCAGGGCCACCGCCGCCATGAACATGTCGAAGGCCGACTCGCCGCGCCAAACGCCGACGGCGAAGGTCAGCGCGGCCAGCACCAGGATCGCCACCAGCAGGCGCTGGGCGAATTCGCCCATCTTGCGCGTCAACGGGGTCGTCAGTTCCGGCGCCGCGGCGATCAGCCCGGAAATCCGCCCGGTCTCCGTGGCGTCGCCGGTGGCGACCACTACTCCGGTGCCTTGTCCGCCGACCACCAGCGTGCCGGTATAGGCCATGTTGCGCCGATCGGCGAGCGGGGTATCCACGGGCAGCGGCTCGCTGCGCTTGTCCACCGGCGCCGATTCGCCCGTCAGCGCCGCCTCGGCGGTGCGCAGTTCCTTGCCGGCGAGCAGGCGCAAGTCGGCGGGCACCTTGTCCCCGGCCGACAACACCACCACGTCGCCGGGCACCAGTTCCGCCGCGTCGAGCTTGCGGCGTGCGCCGGCCCGCAATACCGTGGCCTCTGCCGCCACGGCCCGCGCCAGCGCCGCCAGCGCCGCCTCCGCCTTGCCTTCCTGGATGAAGCCGAACAGCGCATTGACCAGCACCACGCCGAAGATCACGCTGGCTTCGACCCATTCGCCCAGAAAGACGGTCACCGTGCCGGCGGCGATCAGCACCAGAATCAGGGGTTGCATGAGTTGCGAGACGAACCGGACCAAGGGGCCTCGCCCCGCTTGCATGCTCGGCCGATTGGGGCCGTAAGTTCGCAATCGCAACGCCGCCTCGGGCTCATCGAGTCCATGGAGCGGATCGACATTGATATGGCCCGACACCCGGGCTGACTCCATTGCATGCCATTCGAGCATGGTCAAGCTATCCTTTCATGGATCCCACGGATCAGCCGGTTCAGACATCCGTGCCCAGGTCGGGGGGTGGTCCGGTAACCTGTGAACCGAAAGTCGCGGTTTCCGCCGAGCAATTCTACGGTGTCGCTATCGAACCACCAACCGTGAAACGCGAGC
>CAYHXK010000127.1:5120-7317 GCA_964360125.1 uncultured Sterolibacterium sp. | reverse complement strand
AAGGGCAGGTGCCGATGGCTTTTGCGGTGGTCAAGGACAACGCGCTGGTGGCCACCGCGGAAGGCTGCCAGAAGCTGGAAAAGGAAATCATGGCGACGGTCGACAACCTGCTCGGCGCCATCGCCCGTCCGGTCCGCGTGCTGTTTATCCCCGGCCTGCCCAAAACGCGTTCCGGCAAGATGCTGCGTCGCTCCATCCAGGCCTTGGCGGAAGGCCGCGATCCAGGCGACCTGACCACCATCGACGATCCCGGCACGCTCGAGCAGATCCGCCAGGCGCTGGCCGTCAAGTGATTTTCCGTAATGTGCGACAAGCGCCGTTTTCGATTACAATGCGCTTCCTTCAGGCGCGTAGCTCAGCTGGTTAGAGCACCACCTTGACATGGTGGGGGTCGTTGGTTCGAGTCCAATCGCGCCTACCAGATTTTTGCAATAAATCAGGTAGTTCATGTCACAAAAAGCCACCCTGAGGTGGCTTTTTCGTTTCCCAAAGAGTGGAAGTGAGCCAATGACTAAGACGACTGTTTCGTGACGAAATCGAAATCGTCTTGTGGAGAGGAAGGCGACTGGGGAGCTGGTTCGGCAATATCCCGGCTTTGGCTTTGCTGCTCCCCTTCCACAGTCATCAGCCCAAGAGGCGCTGAAATCGTTCCCTTGCCGGTTTGGTTTGTTGCCGTTGATCCGCCGTGTTTCTCCCACGGCAGGCCTGCTTCAGGCTCAGGTTTGATCGGCATGGAAGTAGCCAATGGTGCAGACGGAATACCTCCCCCCTTGGTTGATGTCCTGGCGGAAAGGTTTGAGCCGTGGCCGCGGCGCAACTGTATGCGATTGTAGACATGGAGCGTCAAACCGCCAATCGCACCGCCAGCCAATACCGCCAACAATAATTCGGCAAAATCGAGTGAAGCCGGCTTGGCCGCAAGTTTCTCGGCTTGCCTCTCCACCTCGATTTTATTGATGCGACTCTCAACACCATTGAAATGCTTCTTTAATGCATTGAGAGTATCTTCCAACTGAGCGATCTTCTCGGACATCTTGTTTTGATCGCTCGTTTGCACCATCAGCATGCCAGTCAGTCGCTCCGCTTCCGCCAGCAATTCGGTTGCGCTAAGCCGTGCCGCCGACCCTATTACCAGAACATCCTGGTGGGACTTAGCCGATTTTGCCGCCAATTTCCTTGACGTGGATAGTTGCGGGGCGACGGCGCCCCGATCGGTCGAAACCGCCTTGGACTCCTTGCGGTACGCACCCTGGCGCCGTACCGGCAACCCAGGCGGGATTTGCAAATCGGTTCCGGCGGCGATCAGGTCAACTTCCTGCGCAAATTGGGGATTGGCTTGCGCCATCATGCGGATGAATTTTTCGCGCGCTTTGGGTTGCAATGGATATTTTTGCCGTGCCAGCGCTTTCAGGGAGACGTCGTTCTCGATACGCAAGAATTTTTCTGCTGGAGCGGCAGGCAAAGTCGGCTTCGACCACTGTGCCGGCTGCTCCAGGAGGTTTTGCGCTTCAATGGGCGCCGAAACTGGCGGCTTTACCTTCAAAGCGGGCTGGGAAGTCTCGGAAGGCTCGGACGTCAATAGCAGGTAGTCTCTTGATAATCCGAATCCGCAATCCACTCTCACGCCGAATTCGATGAACAAGTCCCGCACAGGCGAGGCTGTGGTGATAATCAGCTTGGCGCGGCCGCGTTCGCCATGCAATTGAATGTTTGCATTGCGTAACACGTAGGCGCTTTCTATCTCAGCCATCGGGTTGCCGATTCTGAAGCACTCGATGGAAGGGATTTCCGCGTCGCTCCCTAGCAGCGCAATTTCAATCAGCAGTGGTTGGCCGAACACTGCCTGCCCCGACACATTGCCGAGCCCCAAGGCAAACGCGCTCCCCGTCATAATCAACGACAGGACGAGGCATGCTGTTTTTCCCAGCAAATATCTCATGATACTTTT
Organism: uncultured Sterolibacterium sp.; assembly: GCA_964360125.1. GTDB lineage: Bacteria > Pseudomonadota > Gammaproteobacteria > Burkholderiales > Rhodocyclaceae > JACRAR01. The sequence goes on along the minus strand of CAYHXK010000127.1, from coordinate 5,369 downwards.
CCCGCCTGTGCTGGCATCGGATTGGCATAAGGAAATCAGGGCAAAGGCATCCTGTTTCATTTGCCGGTACGGGCAATCAGGATCGCGCATTATCCAAGGGACTGTCACAGAAAGCAGGAATAGTAGGCTTTTCCATGTATTGCGTAAATGTAACATGACTCCCACAACACCCTGTTCCCTTTCTGATTTTCTAACAGCATCGGCCTCGACACGGATTTGCGGGAGTCAAGGGGATTGAACTTATCCAGT